>NZ_JBPKJP010000123.1:0-9821 GCF_051217035.1 Lysobacter sp. 1R34A | reverse complement strand
GGCCGCGGTGCCGCGGGCGCTGCCGGCGCGGACCGAGGCCGAACCCGCCGCGGCGGCCGAAACCGCCCAGGCCGACGCCGAAAGCGAAGAGCGCGTGTTGCGCATCACCGCGCGCAGCCTCAATCGTCTGCTCGGCCTGGCCGGCGAGTCGCTGGTGGTGTCGCGCTGGCTCGATCCCTATATCCGCTCGCTGAGCCGGCTCAAGCGGCTGCAGCAGGACAGCGCGCTGGCGCTGGACCGGTTGGCCGACGTGTCGCCGGGCATGTCGCGCGATCCGCATGCGAACGCGCTGCTGATGGAAGCGCGCTCGGCGATCGCCGAGTCGCAGCGGCAGCTCGCCGACCGCATCGCGCAACTGGACCTGTTCGAACGCCGCATCGCCAGCGTCGCCCACCGCCTCTACGACGAGGCCTTGTCGAGCCATATGCGGCCGTTCGCCGACGGCACCCGGGGGTTCAAGCGCATGGTCCGCGACCTGGCGCGCGAACTCGGCAAGGAGGCGCGGCTGGAGATCGTCGGCGCCAAGACCCAGGTCGACCGCGACGTGCTCGCCAAGCTCGAAGCGCCGCTCGGCCATCTGCTGCGCAATGCGGTCGACCACGGCATCGAGTCGCCCGAGCAGCGCCGCGCCAGCGACAAGCCCGCCGGCGGCCTGGTGCGGCTGGAGGCGCACCACGTCTCCGGGTTGCTCGAAATCACCATCGAGGACGACGGACGCGGCATCGATCTGGAACGGGTGCGCAGCATCGTCGTCTCCCGGCGCCTGGCCGACGAGGACACCGCCTCGCGCCTGAGCGAGGCGGAATTGCTGGAGTTCCTGTTCCTGCCGGGCTTCACCCTGCGCGAGGTGGTCACCGAGATATCCGGGCGCGGGGTCGGACTCGACGCCGTGCAGAACATGGTCAAGCAACTGCGCGGCACGGTCCGGCTGTCCTCGCAGGCCGGCGGCGGCACCCGCTTCCAGTTGCTGCTGCCGCTGACGACCTCGGTGCTGCGCGCGCTGGTGGTCGAGATCGGCGCGGAAGCCTATGCCTTTCCCCTGACCCAGATCGTCTGCACCGCGATGGTCGCGCGCGACGACGTGCACTGGCTCGAAGGGCGCCAGCATTTCCAGTTGAACGGCCGCCGTATCGGCCTGGTCTCGGCGCAGCAGGTGCTCGGCGGCGCAGAGGCCAAGGCCGCGCCGGAACAACTGCATGTGATCGTGCTCGGCGCGCCCGGCGGCGGTCACGAATACGGCCTGGCGGTGGAGCGTTTCCGCGGCGTCAGCGAGCTGGTGGTGCAGTCGTTGCCGAGCCAGCTGGGCAAGGTCAAGGACATCAGCGCCGGCGCCCTGCTCGACGACGGCACCCCGGTGCTGATCGTCGACATCGAGGACCTGCTGCGTTCGGTCGAGCGGCTGGTCTCGACCGGCCGGCTGACCCAGCTGCGTTACGACGACAGCGCTCAGACCGCGACCCGCAAGCGGGTGCTGGTGGTCGACGATTCACTCACCGTGCGCGAGCTGGAACGCAAACTGATCGAAAGCGGAGGGTACGTGGTCGAAGTGGCGGTAGACGGGATGGACGGCTGGAACGCGGTGCGCGCGGGTCATTTCGACCTGGTCGTCACCGACATCGACATGCCGCGCATGGACGGCATCGAGCTGGTCGGCCTGATCAAGAAAGACCCGCGCCTGCGCAGCGTGCCGGTCATGATCGTGTCGTACAAGGACCGCGAGGAAGACCGCCGGCGCGGCCTCGATGCCGGCGCCGATTTCTATCTGACCAAGGGCGGCTTCCATGAGGAAGCGCTGTTGCAGGCGGTGGTCGACCTGATCGGCGAGGCCGCCGCATGAGGATCGGCATCGTCAACGACCTGGCGCTGGCGGTGGAAGCGCTGCGCCGCGCGATCGGCCGGCGCAGCGAACACCGCATCGCCTGGACCGCCGCCAGCGGCGAGGAGGCGGTGGAGCGCTGCGCCCAGGACACGCCCGACTTGGTGCTGATGGACCTGCTGATGCCGGGCATGGGCGGAGTCGAAGCGACGCGCCGGATCATGGCGCGCAGCCCCTGCGCGATCCTGGTGGTGACCGCCAGCGTCGGCGGCAACGCCTCGCTGGTGTTCGAGGCGATGGGCCACGGCGCCATCGATGCCACCGACGTGCCGACCCTCGGCATCGACGACCATGCCGGGGCGAAGGAACTGCTGGCCAAGATCGACCTGATCGGACGCCTGATCGGCGATGCGCCGTCGCGGCAGGCCAAGCTGCCGCCGCCGCGCCGCACTCGCGCCAAGCGCCTGGTCGCGATCGGCGCCTCCGCCGGCGGCCCGGCGGCGCTGGCCGAGTTGCTCGGCGGCTTGCCGGCCGGTTTCCCGGCCGCGATCGTCGTGGTCCAGCACATCGACGAGAAGTTCGCCGCCAGTATGGCCGACTGGCTCAACCGCTTTTCCGCCAACCCGGTGCGCCTGGCGCGGCCGGGCGACCGGCCGAGCGCCGGCAGCGTGTTGCTGGCCGGCACCAACGAGCATCTCGTGCTCGAACCCGACGGCGCGCTGGCCTATACGCCCGAGCCGGTGGAACAACCGTACCGGCCTTCGGTCGACGTGTTCTTCGAAAGCATCAACAAGGACTGGCCCGGCGAGATCGTCGGCGTGCTGCTGACCGGGATGGGACGCGACGGCGCCAGCGGTCTGCACGCGCTGCGCCTGCGCGGCCATCACACCATCGCCCAGGACCAGGCCAGCAGCGCCGTCTACGGCATGCCCAAGGCGGCCGCCGATCGCGGCGCCGCCGTCGACATTCTTCCCCTCGATCGAATCGCAGCGAAATTGCGGTCGCTGTTCGGGGACACCAGGAACGAAGCCCCATGACCGAGCCTTCTTCGAGCGTTACCCCGGCCGCGCCGCGCCAGCGCCGGTTCGTCGTGTTGCTGGTCGACGACCAGCCGATCATCGGCGAGGCGGTGCGGCGGGCGATCGCCAGCGAGCAGGACATCGAGTTCCACTACTGCAGTTCGGCCAGCGACGCGGTCGCGACCGCCGAGACCCTGCAGCCGACGGTGATCATGCAGGACCTGGTGATGCCCGGGGTCGACGGCATGACCCTGGTGCATCTGTATCGGATGCATGCGAGCCTGCGCAACGTGCCGATCGTGGTGCTGTCGAGCAAGGAGGACGCGGCGGTGAAAAGCCAGGCCTTCGCCACCGGCGCCGCCGATTACCTGGTCAAGTTGCCCGACCCGATCGAGCTGATCGCACGCATCCGCCACCACTCGCAGGCCTATCTCAACCAGATCGAACGCGACGCGGCCTATCGCGCGCTTAGCGAGAACCAGCAAAAGCTGCTGGAAATGAACGAAGTGCTGCGCCGGCTCAGCGACGTCGACGGCCTCACCGGGCTCAACAACCGCCGCTACCTCGACAGCTATCTCGACACCGAATGGCGCCGCGCGGTGCGCGAGCGGGACGATTTCTCGATCCTCATGGTCGATGTCGACAACTTCAAGGTCTACAACGACGCCTACGGCCATCTGATCGGCGACGAAGCCCTCAAGGCGGTGGCCGGGGCGATGCAGCGTTGCGCGCAGCGCCCGGCCGACGTCGCCGCGCGTTTCGGCGGCGAAGAGTTCGCCCTGGTGCTGCCGTCGACGCCGGCCGAAGGCGCGCGCCGCGTCGCCGAGCAGATCTGCGCCAGCGTCTACGAGTTGGCGATCCCGAACACCGCCGCCGAGATCGGCCGCGTCACCGTCAGCGTCGGCGGCGCGACCTACTCGCCGTGCAGCGGGGAGTCCTACGAACCCTTGCTCGAAGCGGCGGACTTCGCCCTCTACGAAGCCAAGCGCGCCGGCAAGAGCCGGGCGATCCATCGCGAACTGCCCTGAGTCGCCGCCTTGCGGCGGCCGATGCGCGCGATCGCCGCCGCCGGTTCGTCGCGGCGCAGGCATTCCGAGGCCCTTCGCGGACGATCACAGAGGTCCGGCACGCACCGACGTCGTCCGTCGGCGATGAAATCACCGGTGACCGCGGCCTTCGATCGGGCCGCGGCGGTCGGTAGCGGTGGACCTGGACAGGCCGCTGCGGCGTATACCCGCGGCCTGCGATCCGCGATCAGGCCGCGGCGGCCTGCAGCAGCGCGAGTTGCTCGCGCAGCGATTCGTTTTCGGCGGTCAGCTCGGCTACGCGTTGGCGCAGCGCCAGTACCTGGTCGGCGAGCGCGGCGTCCAGCGCCGAGGTTTCGCCCTCATCGCCTTCGCGCGGTTCGCGCGGCTTGCGCCGCGATTCGCGCACGCGCTTGGCCGCTTCCTTGAGTTCACTCTTGCCGGCCAGGGCGGCGGCGCGCTGTTCGTCTTCAGGCAAGGTCGCGACCGCGGCGGCGGCATTGAGCGAAAGCGTGCCGGACTTGACCGCGGCGACCACTTCCGGTGCCGCCTGCTTGTGGATGGTTTCTATCAGGCCGACCTGGGCGGTGCTCAGGCGCGCCTCGCGGGCGATCTCGCCGCGTTGCTTGCGCGCGCCCGGCGCCGGCTTGGCCGCGGCGGCCACTGCGGGTTGCGGCGCATGGGCGCCCGGTTCGGGTGCCGAGGTGTCCCAGGGCGCGTCGTCGTTGCCGGTGTCGGCGGTGGCCGGCGCGGCTGCAGCGGCCGCGCGCTCGGCCAGGATCTCGCGCTTGCGCAGGGCCAGCACGCCGCGCTGGAAGTCCGACACGCTGCGGCGGCCTAGGTGTTGGTCGATCATCCACAGGTAGACGTCGTCGATCGACTGGAAGCGCGGGTTCTGCACGGTCTGGAACGGCAGGCCGTGCTTGCGGCAGATACCGTAGCGGTTGTGGCCGTCGACCAGCACGTCGCCCCACAGCACCAGTGCGTCGCGACAACCCTCGGCGAGGATGCTGCGCTCGAGCGCTTCGTGCTCCTCCTCGGTCAGCGGGTCGATGTAGGCCTTGAGCTCTTCGTTGACGACGATTTCCATGACGGGCACTGCAACTTCGGGCGCGGCATTGTAGGCAGATGCGACGCGCCGGTCAGCCCTGTGCCCATCCTGGCCTGCGGCGGTGCCGGTCGGGTTGTGTCGACGCAATGCGGCCGAGGCGCCGGATCGGCCGGCAGCGGCGAGGGCTCAGTGCGGGCGCATCGGCATCGGACGGGTCCGGTCCTGGGGGTCGGGCGCGGCGGCTGGCATGGACGCCTGGGCGTTCAGCGCGGCGAGTTCGCGCATCGATTCGGCGACCGGCGTCTTCGCCGCCTCGGCGGCCGGCATCTGCGCGCGAACATGGGCCGGATCGCGCGGATCGCCCTGGACCACGAACAACTGCTCCGGCTGGCCCGGGGCGTGACCGGCGACGACCTGGTCGACGCGGCTCAAACCGCTGCGCTTGGCCAGCACCAGCAGACTCGCGGCGGTGCGTTCGCCGTCCGCGCCGCGCACCAGGCCCTGGCCCTGCTGGATCGCGGCGACGCCGGCGCGGACCTGTCCGTACAAGCGGTGGTCCGGATGCCCGGCCAGGCGCGGGTCGGACGGTGGCGCGGCCGGCAGCGACGGGCGCCGCATGGCTTCGTCGAACGGATTGTGCGGGCGATCGGGCAGGTGGCGCAGGATCTCGCCGGCCACGCCGCGCGCGCCTTGCGCGAGCGCCGCGCCGATCGATGCGCCCTCCCGGGTCAGCAGCATGTCGCTGCGGTACTTGTCGAACATCGGCCGATGCTGCTGCGCCAGCCGCTGTGCCTGCGGGTCGTCGAGCACCGAGCGGTCGCGGCGGCCCGCGCCGTCGAGCGGAAGGAAGTGATGCATGCGATGCGACTCCCAGCCGGCCGCGGCCGCGGGCAGGGCGTAGCGGATATCGAGGCGGTCGCCGTTGTCGGCATAGCGGCCGACCCGGATCAGCGTCTCCACCTCTTGGTCGACCGCATACATGCGGACCCGGCCGAAATGGCGGCCGGCGGCGCTGACGAGGTCGCCGGCCATGACGTGATTGAGCACTTGCGTACCGCCTTCCGGGATGCGCTCGCGCAGGCTCGCCGCGCCATAGGGATTGAAGGTTTCGCCGTTGAGGCCGTAGCGGTAGGCGCTGATCTGCGCCAGGCAGCCGCCTAGCGAATGGCCGGTGACCGTCACCGGCACCTCGTGGCCGAGTTCGTGCTTCAGGTCTCGCGCGTATTCCATCGCGCTGCGGGTCAGGCTTAGCGCGTCGTCGGCCTGGCGATTGACGCGCGCGGCGACCATGCCGCCGTCGGCGAGCAGCCCGTCCTTGACGAATTCGCGTCCGAACTCGGTGCCGCGGTGCGCGACCACGAGCGCACCGGTGTCGAGGCGCTGATAGATCGTGCCCTGGTAACCGGACGGCCGGTCGACATGTTCGATGATCTTGTAGGTCACCTCGTCGATGCGCACCTTGTCCTCGCGACCTCGGGCGCGGCGTCCCGGCTCGTACGGGCTGTAGGCGTCGCTGGCGAGGTTGGCGTAGTGCTGGCTGCTGGTGCTCATGGCGTGCTCGTCCTCGAAATGCTCGCCCTCGGAATGAAGGTGACGGAAAAGACGTCGGGACGTATCTCTTCGCGGTAAGTGCGCGGGCCCTGGTAATCCAGGGCGACCGCGTCTTGCGGATTGACCCGTGGACGCCCGTCGCGCCAAAAATGCAGGGTGCTGCCGCGCCCGGACAGCAAGGCCTCGCCGGGCAGCGTCGGATCGATGACGATGTCGCGATGTTGCCGGTCGGCGAGGTGCAGGCCGATATGCAGGGCGGCGAGTTTCCAGCGGCAGACGCCGAGGCCGTGGTAATCCTCGTCGCGCATCGCATCGGCGTACACGGCGATGAGATAACGCTGGGGTTCGGTGCGGACATAAGTCGCCGGCAGGCTGTGCCGCGGTACCGGCCGGACCCCGGTCCCAGGCACTTCGGGCATGCACGACAGGTCCGCCACTTCGTACTGGGCCGTGCCCTGCAAGGTCAGCACCGGCCCGGGCGCGTCGTCGAGACGCAGGACGACCTCGTAACGCTGCTGCGGATGCGGATTGAGTCGGTAATGCGGCATGGTCGGCTCGGAGAGGTCGGTGCAGGCACCGAGGGCCAGGACGAAGGCGATGCCCAGGACGGGCGCGGCGGGGGCGGCGGGATGGGGGCGCCTGCGAATTCGTGGCGGAAGTGGGGCCGCAGCGCTGCGACGATCGCCGGGCGGCGCGGCAGCCGTCGACGATGCGGCGACCGGTCGCGCCGCACGCGGTGCCGCGCGATCAGGCCAGGCCATGTTCGACCGCGAGGTAGACCAGGGAGGCGTCGCCGCGGACGTCGAGCTTGTCGAACACCCGCGAGCGGATCGTGCGCACGGTCGACTCGGTGACCCGCAGCGAATCGGCGATGCGGCGAATGCTCTCGCCCTTGACCATCAACATCGCGACCTCGAGCTCGCGCGGGCTGAGCTGGTCGAACGGCGACGAGTCGAACAGCACCTGGCAGGCCAGGGCGTTGTCGAGGAAGCGGCGGCCGGCGGCGACCTCGCGCACCGCGCGCAGCACCACCAGCGGATCGCTGGTCTTGCTGACGTAGCCCAGCGCGCCTGCCGCAAGCAATCGCCGCGGGATCGGACTGCGCTCGAGCATCGACACGATCAGGACCTTGCGGTCCGGGTCCTGGCGCAGCAAGCGGCGGGTCAGGTCGAGGCCGTCGGTATCGGGCAGGTCGAAATCGCACACCACCAGGTCGAGGGCGATGGCCGGAATCCAGGCCAGCGCGTCGCGGCCGTTGGCGGCCTCGCCGACCACTTCGATGTCGCCCGCTTCTTCCAGTACCCAGCGCATTCCGGTGCGCATGAGGGGGTGATCGTCGATCATGAAGACGCGGATCATTACGAACTCTCTTGCCAAGTCAGATCCATCTGGATGACACCTAATCTCAACAAAACCCCAGAGTTGGCAAGCATCGCTTCTTGAATTTGCTTTGTGTCCACAAGAACGTAGACATTTGTCTACAAGGCGTGGCCAAACGCGCACGACGAATCAGAGTTTTCCTACAACGCGCTGCGGATTTCCGGTGCTAGCCTCACTCCCGTATTCCGCATCGCTGCGATGCATCCGCAACGACGGCGCAGCCCGCCGTCACTCCCAGGCGACGGGTCGCGAACGGCGAGGGAGCGCACGCGCCGCGGTCTACACGACCGATATCCGCTGTGCGGCACGGTCGTCGGTACGCGATCCGGCGGTTCGCCCGGCCGCGCCTCTTGCGTGGCGCGGGTCGAGTCGCACAGGCGGAATGCGCTCCAGGGAAACGCTCGGGAAACACGAACAGAAAACGGTTTGAAAACGATCGGGCAAGCGATCCGGAAAACACGGCCACGAAGCGTGCGCCGACCAACTTCCTCCAGGAGTGTTCCAAAAGTACGGGCCAAAGAAGCACCTCTCAAAGCATCTCTCGAAGCACGTCCCCGAGCGTGTCCAGGAGCACGTTCAACAGCGCGATCGTAGAAAGCGCGACGACGAAACGCGGTCCCGAACGCGGTCCGGAGAAACACCCCGGAAAGCGCGAGCCGGGAGTCGGGATCCAGCGCACTGAGTCGCGTGCGTCATGCGACACGCCGGAGCGGCCGCCGCAAGCCGCCGCCCTTGCGCCGTAGGCACCACCCTGGCGGATGACGCGGAGGTCGCGCCGTCGGGCGGGTGAGGATACGTGGGTCCGTGTCCGCGGCTGCGATGCGTAAGGTTTTTCCAGGACCGGAGGCGAAGCCTCCGGGCGACGATGGCGAGTGCGCGCTGGCGAAAGTCGCGTAGCGCAGGCGTCGGTCATCGGGACCGCCTCATCGGCGGCCCGGACTGCAACGAAAAGGGGAACGGGCATGGCCGGGATGGACCGCGTGGCGAACGGGCTGCATGAGGCGTATCTCGCCGCCATCGAGTCGGGCTTGGGCGATTTCGCCTTCTACAAGCTGATCGACGCCTACTTCAGTCAGGAAATCGACGTCTTCGGCCTGCAACTGATGGGGCGGATGATGGCCTGGGCCAGCGGCATCGCCCTGACCCTGGTGACCCTATGGGTGTTGCTGGCCGGCTATCGCATCGTCACCGGGCAGTCGCGCGAGCCGATGATGGCCTTGGCGGTCAATACGATGCGGGTCGGCGTCATCGTCGCGGTCGCCACCGGCATGTCGATGTTCGGCGGCAGCCTGCATGGCTTGTTCACCGACAGCCTCGACCGCGAAATCCATCAGGTCTTCACCGGCATCGAAGGCCGCACCGCCGCCGACAGCATCGACCAGAACCTGGCCTATACCCAGCTCGCCCTGGCCGCGATCGATGCGGTGCAGGTGGTCGACGGCGACGATGCGATGCGCGAGGAGAAAGCGCGCGCCCTGCTGTTCGCCGGGTTCGGTTCGGCCAGCCCGGCGATGACCGCCGGCGCGATGCTGTTGTTGTACAAGTTCGGCATCGCCGTGTTCGTCGGTCTCGGTCCGTTGTTCATCCTGTGCCTGATCTTCGAGCAGACCAAGGAATTGTTCCGCAAGTGGCTGTTGTACGGCCTCGGCACCTTGTTCTCGATGGCGACCCTGAGCGTGGTCACGGCGATGGCGATGAAGCTGTTGGCGAAGGTTGCGATGGCGTTCTGGGTGTCGAAGGCGTTCAACGGCATCGTCGGCCTCGACGCCGAAGGCATGACCAGCCTGGCGATGCAACAGGGCGGCATCGGCCTGATCCTGACCACCTTCATCGTCGTCGCGCCGCCGGTGGCGGCGGTGTTCTTCAACGGCACCATGGGCAACTTCGTGCATTACTCGGCCTTCGGCGGCAGCGCCGGCGCCGCACCCGCGGCCTCGGCCCGGGCCGCGACCGCGTCGCACCTGCCCGCGCCGCAGGGC
>NZ_JBPKJP010000122.1:0-10195 GCF_051217035.1 Lysobacter sp. 1R34A | reverse complement strand
CAGGACGTCCCCGCGGCGGCCATCGTCGGCGACGCCGACGCGGTGCGCCGCCTGCTCGATCTCGGCTTGCCGGTCGATGCGCTCGACAGCCAGGGCTGCACCGCGCTGCTGCGCGCCGCCGGCGGCGGCCATCGCGCCGTGGTCGACCTGCTGCTCGCGCGTGGCGCCGATCCGCAACTCGCCGCGCATTCCGGTGCGACCCCGCTGTCGGCCGCGGTCAGCATGCGCCACGCCGAAATCGTCGACCGCCTGGTCGCCGCCGGCGCCTCGCTGGAGCAGCGCCTGCCCGGCGACCTGACCGTGCTGATGGTCGCCTGCGCGCTCGGCCTGACCGACCTGGCCGCACGCCTGCTGACCGCCGGCGCCGACGTCCATGCCCGCGACGCGCAAGGCCGCATGGCCCTGCATTGCGCGGCGATGTTCGGCTTCACCGCGCGCGAGCGCAGCCGCCTGGTGGCCTTGTTCGACACCTTGTTGCTGGCCGGCGTCGACGCCGACCAGTCCGCCGCCGGTGCGACCCCGCTGCTGTTGCTGCTGGGCGCGCGCGCCGAACCCGGCACCGCTGCCGACGAGGACGTGCTGATCGCCGGCCTCGAACTGCTGCTCGACCACGATGCCTCGCTCGACGTCCAGGACCCGCGCGGTTTCGGCCCGCTGCACCTGGCCGCGCTGCACGGCCTGTTGCGGGTGGTGCAGCGCCTGATGCGCCATGGCGCCAACCCCGACATGCGCGATGCGCTCAACCGCACCCCGCGCGAGATCGCGGTGATGCGCGGCTTCATCGACATCGCCGCCGAGTTCACTCCGCCGGCGCCGGGCAACGGCGGCAACGTATCGATGGCGCGGTTCCTGCGCGGGCCGGGCGGCTGAGTTCGGGCCCGTCTCGCATCTGGCCGAGGTTGCCGGCTGCAAGGGTAGGAGCGGCGCGAGCCGCGACCAAGGAACGCGTAGAGATCGCATCGCAGTCGTCACCGATCGAAGCCGTGAACCGTCGCGGGGTAGGAGCGACGCAAGTCGCGACCGCGCCGCTTCCCCTTGCGGCGTTTCTTTTGACCGTCAGAGCGGCAAATCAAAATCAAGGCAACGGCAACGACGTTGCGATCTGACCACTGTAGGAGCGGCGTAAGCCGCGACCGCGCAACCCCGTTGACCTGCGCCGCCGGCCGCAGATTCGCGGTCGCGGCTTGCGCCGCTCCTACCCCGGCGAAAGCAAGCGGCTTCGATGGAGCGCATTGGCCTTGTGGTTTCAGCGCGTTCCTTGGTCGCGACTCACGTCGCTCCTACAGGGGATGCTGGCGTCGCCAGGTCCTATTTTTGGCTTTGGCTTTGGCTTTGGCTTTGGCTGTGCGTCGCCGCGCACTCGCGAAGGCTATGGAAGACCCTGAGGGCGGCGCGCAGGGATGCGCGCCGTTTTTCATCGGGACAAGGATGTCCCGTATGAAAAATCACCGCGCAGGCATCACTCGTGCGGGCTGGTGATTCAAAACAAAGCACTTTTCTTTGGTTATCTTTCTTTTGTTGCTTCAGACAAAAGAAAGTAACCCGCCGCTTTAGTGGCGGAAGCTTTGGGTTTGATCTTGATCTTGATGTAGATCTTGCTGGATAGCGAACCCGCAAGACCGAACCGTCGCGGTCGCGACTCACGTCGCTCCTGCAAAAGTCCTACCCATTCGACGCGAGTCGAGAGATCGCGGTCGCGGCTTGCGCCGCTCCTGCCTGGCGATAACCCGCCGCCTAGCCAATGACGACGGCCTCGTCATCTCTGCGCGTCCAGCGGTCGCGACTCACGTCGCTCCTACAGCGATAGCTTCGAAGCACACCGGTAGGTGCGCCGCGCGTATTCCGAGCGCCGCGCCGCCGACACCGCTCAATGCCTCGTCACATGCTCCGGCACCGGCCCCTGCTTCTCGACCATGTCGGCGAGCATGCCTTCGCCCCGGTCGGCGTCGAACAGTTCTTCCAGTTCCTTGCGCGCATCGCGGGCGCTCTGGATCAGCGCGTCTTCGTCGTCGTGGACCAGGTACTGGGCGTTGAGCATGCGCTCGTCGAGCTCGCGGAAGCGTTCGACATGATCGCGCGCGGTCTCCGGGGCGACGCCGAGTTCGACCAGCACGTCCTCGCCGAGCTTGAGGCTGGAATGGAAGGTCTCGCGCATCGGTTCGGCGCCGAGGTCCATCAGGTCCCAGGCGTGGCGGCGGTCGCGCGCGCGGGCGAACACTTTCGCCTTCGGGTACAGGCGGCGGATCGTGCGTACGGTGCGGATGCCGCTGTCGCGGTCGTCGATGGCGATCACGAAGATCTTCACCTGCGCCGCGCCGGCCGAGCGCAGCAGTTCGGGCCGCGCCGGGTCGCCGTAATAGATCATGTTGCCGAAGCGGCGCATGAAGTCGACCTGCTCGGCGCTGTTCTCGATGGCGATAAACGGGGTGCGGTGCGCGACCAGCAGGCGCGCGACGATCTGGCCGAAACGGCCCATGCCGGCGATCAGTACTTGCGGGTGGTGGTCGGGAATGTCGTCGTAGGGCCGCTTGGGCTTCTCGGCCGGGGCCGCGTCGAGCATGCGCTGGGCGCCGATCATCAGCAGCGGGGTCAGCGCCATCGACACGCCGACCGCGGCGATCAGGCGGTCGCGGGTGGGGTCGTCGAGCAGATTGGCCTTGACCGCTTCGTTAAACACGATGAAGGCGAACTCGCCGCCCAGCGACATCACCGTCGCCAGCTGGAACGCCCCGCGTTTCTCCAGCCCGCCGGCGCTGATGCCGACTGCGAACAACAAGATGAACTTCACCGACAGCAGCACCAGCACGATGCTGGCGATGGTGCCCGGCTCGGCCAGCACCCGCTGCAGGTCGATGCTCATGCCCACGGCCATGAAGAACAGGCCGAGCAGCAGGCCCTTGAACGGTTCGATCTGCGATTCGAGCTCGTGGCGGAATTCCGAATCGGCCAACAGCACGCCGGCGAGGAAGGCGCCGAGGCCGGCCGAGAGGCCGGCGATCTGCATGATCCAGGCCGAGCCGAGCACGGTCAGCAGGGCCGCGCCGGTGAAGACCTCGGGCATCTGGGTGCGCGCGACCACGCGGAACACCTGACGCAGCAGCACCCGGCCGCCGAACACCACCGCGGCGATCGCACCGACCGCCTTGGCCACCGCCATCCAGTTCAGCCCCTCGACCGCGGCGGCCTTGCCCAGCAGCGGAATCGCCGCGAGCAGGGGGATCGCGGCAAGGTCCTGGAACAGCAGGATCGCGAAGGCGAGCCGGCCGTAGTCGGTGGCGAGGCTCTTGCGTTCGGACAACAGCTGCAGGCAGACCGCGGTCGAGGACAGGGCCAGGCCGAGGCCGACCACGGTCGCCGCCTTCCAGCCCATGTGGCCGCCGAACATCGCCAGCGCGCCTAGCGCCAGGCCGCTCAGCAGCACCTGCAGGCCGCCGGCGCCGAACACCGGCTTGCGCATGACCCGCAGGCGCGCCGGCGACAGCTCCAGGCCGATCACGAACAGCATCATCACCACGCCGATTTCGGAGGCCGCCAGCACCGGTTCGGCGTCGCGGATCACCTTGACCCCGTAGGGCCCCAGCACCACGCCCGCGGTCAGGTAGCCGAGCACCGCGCCCAGGCCGAAACGACGGAACACCGGCACCGCGATGACCGCGGCCAGCAGGAACAACAACGCGAGTTCGAGACCGCCACCGTGCATGAGCACCTCCGGCTGGGATTATGGCGCGATACGCCGGGGCTGCGACGATCGCATCCGCGCTGGTCTACGCAACGCTGCGTAGCGGAGCAGGATGACGCCGGGACTTTGCAATGGTTGCTCGCTGCCCGGATTTCAATCGCCGCGGCGACGATGGCGGCTGAAACCTCCCGTTTCGGATCGTTCCGTCGCCACGGGGCCGGGTGTTGCGGACCCGTCCGCCGGCGTCCATCGCCCGGCTGCCCCTGTGCGGCCGTCCGCTTGCGCGATACTCAATCGCAGTCTGTGCGAGAGCTGCCGATCACAATGACGGACGAGCCGCCGGCCGCATCGAAGCGTCCGCGGCGCGCAGGAGCGCAGTCCGTCTTCAAACAGGGAGGTTCATCATGCGATCGTTGCTGGTGCTGTTGACGGTGTTGTGGCTGAGCGGTTGCCAGCCGGGTTGGGAAGAGCAGTTGCGTGGCGATCGCGCTTTCGCCGCGCAGGATCGGCAGGGCGGAAGCGAGTCCGTGGGCCGGCTCAGATAGTGCGGCGGCCCCGATCCATCCTTTCGCGATCGGGCATCCCGGTTGCGGCGACGGCGCATCGACACTGCATTGCACACGAAGCTGAACGAGCGGCATGATGCGGGGCCGCCGGCGGGGAGCCGCGCGTTGTTCCATCACCTCGGAGCCATGGGTCGTTTCATCGAGTCCCGGATGAGCTCCGCATCCCGGGTACTCACATCCACTCGTGCGTGGACGCGGTCGACCGCGTCGCCTCATCAATTCAAGGAGAAGTTCATGCGTCGTTTCTTCATGGCCGCAAGCCTGTGCCTGTCCGTTTTTGCCGCCCAGGCCGGCGTGACCGTTCACGGAAAAATTACCGAAGTGCAGGTCTGGCCGGCGCACGACGGCGTCCTGGTGCGTCACCAGGCCATGACCAATCCCGAGGGGTGTGTGCGTAACGACTTCTTTCTGATCCGTCAGGGCAGCCCGATGTTCAAGGAAATCTACGCGCTGCTGGTGTCTGCGCATGCCTCCAACAAGCAAGTCCAGGTGCATATCAACGGCTGCGATCAGCAGGGCTTTCCGGTGATTACCGCCGTGGCGAGTACGAACTGAGCATGACGACATGACCAGAACGATCTTGCTGAGTGCCCTCAGTCTTAGCGCCTGTCTCGCGGTCGCGACGCCGCAGGTCGTATTCGCGCAATCGTCGGATCCGGTTCCGATGGAATTCTTCGCGGGCGCGAGCGGCTACGGCCACACCGAAGCGATCGAAAAGGCGATCGCCGCAGCGAAGTCCCGGGGCAATCAGGCCGGCTATTTCAATTGCCGGACCTTAGGCTATACCTGGTACGAATACGGCGGAGTGTTTCAGGCCTCGGCCACTGTGGTCTGCTACAAGGATATGGGCCCACCGCCGACGCAGCCACCGACCCAGCCGCCTCCGCCGCCGACGATCTACGAACCGGTGCGCAGCAATAACGGCGCCGACCACACGGTGAGCTGGTCGACGCCCGAACCGGCCCGCTATGCCTTGGAGCAAAGCGTCGACGGCGGCGGTTGGACCGAGCGCTACAAGGGTTACGGCACCAACTGGACGGCGCAGTTGGCCGCACCGGCGAACTACCGTTATCGGGTCAAGCTCATCACCAATGCCCATGAGGTGTACTCGGGCATCGTGGGCATCGCGGTATCGACCCCGCCACCCCCGCCGTTGCCTCCGGTCGCGCCGAGCCTCGTCGCCCCGACCCATACCGTGACCTGGAACGCCTCGCCGAACGCCGACAACTACGTGCTGGAACGCAGCGCCGGCGACAACTCGTGGAGCCGGGTGTACAGCGGCCCCGCCAACGCCTGGACCGCCGTGGACATGCAGGCGGGCATCTACCGCTATCGAGTCTCCGCCTGCAGTAATGGGGCCTGCGGTGAGGCATCGGGCGAGAGCGTGTTTCAGGTGCTCGTCGATGTCGCACCGGTATTGCAGTACACGCTGTATCCCTGATCGTCAGGCTTTGCCCCGGCGGGCCCGCGTTTCGGCGCGGGTCCGTCGGTGATCGGGATTCGCGCAGGCCCGCTTGCCGCCCCTCTCTCGCCGACTGGTCCCGGGCGGGGACGCGGACGCCGTCCGTCGGCCGGCGGGATTCGGCTCTGTCCGCCGGCAATGCTTATCCGACCGATTTGCCGGCCACCGTCGCTGCTCCATCCGGTACCGAATTGCCCTGGAAGCTGAACGAGAGGCATGATGCGGGTCCGCCGGCGGCCTGGCCGCGGGCGGCCGGGTTCTAGGGGACCCGGTCACCGACAAGGAGCAGTGCATATGAATGCAGCAGTCGATTCGAATCCCGGCGGCGGTGTCACGCCGGCCGGCGCCATCCAACCGCCACGCTGGTACGCCGGGCAGCCGGCCGCGCAGGACGGGACCTCGGGCTACACCGCGTTGCTGCCCGCCGACGACGAGTGGTCGCGCGACACCGTATTGCGGGCGATCGTCGCCGACGCCTTGCAGCGCAACGGCGAGGTGGTCGACGAAGACACGCTCGAAGCCACCGTAGCCGCGGCGGGCGCGCCCGGCGGCGCGCTCGCGCAGGCCGCGCTGAGCTGGAAGTTGCACCCGGGCGAAACCCGCGCCGACGGCCGCGTGTCGCCGCCGTTCCACGGCTATGCGGTCGAGGTGCCGGCCGAATTGCAGACCTCGCTGGTCGGCTATGCAAAGACTTGGTCGGCGCAGCGCGATGCGGCGCCGCCGGCGCCGATCGACGGCGCGATGGTGCAGTTGACCACGCTCGCCCGTAGCGGCGGTCACCGCGACATCGAACAGACCCTGGAAGCCATCGACGCAGCGATCAAGGCCGGCAGCGCGGCCAGCCACGCCGGGCGCCCGCTCGACGCGGTGGCGATGAGCGCGGTGCTGGAATTCGCGACCCGCAGCGGCCACGAGCGCGAAGCGGCGAAACTGTTGGAACGCTACAGCGCGATCAAGGACGTGACCGCTGGCGTCAAGACTCTCGGCCAGAACGCCGGCCGGGTGTTCAACGGCCGCGATCCGGTCACCGGCAAGGCGCTGCGCACCGACGATCGGGTCGACGCCGCCTTCGACTTGCTCGACGGCGGCTTCAAGATCGCCGGCGGCATCGGCAACGTCGCCCTGATGATGGGCGCGCGCAACGCCGGCCTGGTCGGCAGCCTGATCGGCATCGCCCCGATGGGCGCGGCCATCGTCGCCTTCGCCGCCGGTGCGTTCGAGTTGATCAAGCGCGCGCGCGAAGCCTTGCTGGCGCCGCGCTGGGACGAGTTCCGCGAGCGCTTCCCGTTCGCCGAAGGCATGGAGCCCAAGCGCGCCATGAACGGGGTGCTGCGGCAGATCGCCGGCATGCCGGTCGACGCCGGCAACGCCTTGTCGACGACGACGCGCATCCTCGACGGGCTCGGCGAGAACCCGGAAACCCGCGAGCGCTTCCTCGCCTTCCTCAAGCAGAAGGTGCAGCCCGAGTCGCTGGTCGACACGCTCGCCGCCGGCGGCCTGGACCGTTTGAATTCGCAGCAGGCGATGCAGCTGGCGCAGGCCGCCAAGGGTTCGGCGAAGGAGTTCATGGACCTGGAGCTGCAGGACGTCAAGCGCTACGTGCGCGATCGCGATGGCGATCGCGAGCGCGGCACTTATCTGTTGCCGCCGGAACTGCGCGACGTCGCCAACCGCAACAACAACCGCGTCGGCGGCGCGGTCGAGGACGGGCTGCGGGTGGCGGCGATCCTGAGCAGCGGCGCCAACGCGCTCAACGGCATGTACAAGGAGATACTCGGCAAGGTCCAGGGCAGCGAGCTGGGCCAAGGCAAGCTCAACGAGCAGCAACAGAAGAATCTCGCCGCGGCCCTGGTGCCGGCCATGCGCGAGGGCGGCCTGACCCAGGTCGATCATCTGCTGGCGAGCAAGGACGGCAGCAAGCTGTTCGCGGTGCAGGGCGATCCGCAGTCGCCGACCCGGCGCATGGTCACCCTCGACGTCGCCGCCGCCTCGCAGCAGAGCGTGGAAGCCAGCAGCCAGCTCGCCGCGCGCGCGATGGCCGCGGCCGAAGCGCCGGCGGTGCAGGTCAACCAGGGCGGCGGACGCGGGTTCTGAGGAAGCGTTCGCGCACGGGCCGCATGCGGATCGCGCATGCGGTCTGTGCGAGAGACGAAGTGATGGTTCCGTCGCGACCCGGAGGCTGCGTTGTCGCGGCTTGCGCCGCTCCTACCCTGAAGAGATGCCGCTCCTGTAGGGGATGGAATCGCCGCGCTTGATTCCATCGCAGTTCGCTTGGGCTGTGCGCCGCCTCGCACTAGCGAAGGCAGTCGAAGACCCGGAGGGCGGCCCGTAGGGATGCGGGCCGTTTTTCATCGGGACAGGGATGTCCCGTATGTAGATCCCTGAGTCGGCATCGATCGTGCGGGCCTGTGATTCAAAACAAAGCACTTTTCTTTGGTTACCTTTCTTTTGTTGCTTTAGACAAAAGAAAGTAACCCGCCGCTTTAGTGGCGGAAGCTCTGGGGTTGATCTTGATCTTGATCGAGATGTTTCTTGAACCGCGCGCCGCAAGACCGTAACGGCGCGGTCGCGGCTCGCGCCGCTCCTACCTTGGCGAGGACACGCGGCTTCTTCGGATGACGGCGGCCCCGCGATCTCTGCGCATCCCGCGGTCGCGACTCACGTCGCTCCTACAGGGGAGCCACCGAAGACGGCGCAAGATCGGGACATGGTGGTCGCGGCTGCGTCGCTCCTACCCTGTCCAGGCTGCGGCCGCCACCGCCGCGAGAGTGAGAGGTCGCGGTCGCGACTTACGTCGCTCCTACACAAAGCCACAACCGCGAAGCGAGACCGAGACGCGAACCCGAACCCGAACCCACAAACCCCGGCGTCGCTTCCCGACATGCGAACCATCCGCGCCCACAAAAGAAAACGCCCCGCATCGCGGGGCGTTCTCGTTACCGCGCCGGCGAAACTCAGCGCTTCATCGAACTGAAGAACTCGTCGTTCGACTTGGTGGTCTTCATCTTGTCGAGCAGGAACTCCATCGCGCCGATTTCGTCCATGCCGTGCAGCAGCTTGCGCAGGATCCAGATCTTCTGCAGCAGCTCCGGTTCGATCAGCAAATCCTCGCGGCGGGTGCCGGAGCGGTTGATGTCGATGGCCGGGTACACGCGCTTTTCGGCGATGCGGCGGTTCAGGTGGACTTCCGAGTTGCCGGTGCCCTTGAACTCTTCGTAGATCACCTCGTCCATCTTGCTGCCGGTGTCGATCAGCGCGGTGGCGATGATGGTCAGCGAGCCGCCTTCCTCGACATTGCGCGCGGCGCCGAAGAAGCGCTTCGGACGGTGCAGGGCGTTGGCGTCGACGCCGCCCGACAGCACCTTGCCCGAGCTCGGCACGACATTGTTGTAGGCGCGGGCCAGGCGGGTGATCGAGTCGAGCAGGATCACCACGTCCTTCTTGTGTTCGACCAGGCGCTTGGCGCGCTCGATCACCATCTCGGCGACCTGGACGTGGCGCGCGGCCGGTTCGTCGAAGGTCGAGGAGACCACTTCGCCGCGCACGGTGCGCTGCATTTCGGTCACTTCTTCCGGACGCTCGTCGACCAGCAGCACGATCAGGTGCACGTCGGGATGGTTGTGGGTGATCGCGGTGGCGACCTGCTGCATCATCATCGTCTTGCCGGCCTTGGGCGGCGAGACGATCAGGGCGCGCTGGCCTTTGCCCTGCGGCGCCATCAGGTCGAGGATGCGGCCGGTGATGTCCTCGGTCGAACCGTCGCCGCGTTCGAGCTTGAACTTGCGCCGCGGGAACAGCGGGGTCAGGTTCTCGAACAGGACCTTGTTCTTGGACGCTTCCAGCGGCTCGCCGTTGATGCTGTCGACGACCGACAGCGCGAAATAGCGCTCGCCGTCCTTCGGGAAGCGGATGCGGCCCGACAGATGGTCGCCGGTGCGCAGGTTGAAGCGGCGGATCTGGCTCGGCGAGATATAGGTATCGTCCGGGCCGGCGAGGTAGGAGGCCTCGGCCGCGCGCAGGAAGCCGAAGCCGTCGGGCAGGATTTCCAGCACGCCGTCGGCGGCGACGCCTTCGCCGTGGCGGGTCAGGACCTTGAGCAGGGCGAAGATGACGTCCTGCTTGCGGGCGCGGGCCACGCCTTCCTGGATGCTGAGCTGGTCGGCCAGGTCGAGCAGCTTCGGCGCCGGCATCCGCTTGAGATCGCCGAGCGAGTACTGCGGGAAGCCCTCGGGCACCTGCGGGTGCGGGCGCGGGACGAAGTTCTCGCCGTTGCCGTTTTCGAAGGAACCGTCTTCATCGCGCTGCTGCGGGCGGTTGTTGCGGTCGCGGTCGCGGCGGTTGCGGAAACGGTCGCGACGGTTGCCGCCGCGGTTGTCGAAACCGGCGTCGCGCTGCTGGCCTTGCTGCGCCTGCGGGTTGCCGCGGTCGGTGCCCTGGGCCTGGCCCTGGCCTTGCGGCGCGGCGCTCTCGGCGCCGGAGGCGGCCGGG
>NZ_JBPKJP010000121.1:0-10312 GCF_051217035.1 Lysobacter sp. 1R34A | reverse complement strand
AGCTGCGCACCGAGCGTGCCGCCCGCCGCCGCAATGCCGCTGGTCGCGCCGCCCACGCTGCGCGAGACATTGGCGACGAGGTTGGTGCTGGCACTGCCGCCGGCGGTGCCGCCGTTGACCTGGCCGATACCCGCGACCGGGTTCAACACGCTGCTGACCGCCCCGGTCAGCGCCTGCCCGGTCGGCCCCTCGATCAGGCCGCCGACCTTCGGCGCCAAGCCTTTGACCTGAGTGCCGACGCCGGAAACCAAGGCTCCGGCGGTGCTGGTCAAGGGCTGGATCGGCGAGCCCTGGAAGGCGCCTACCGTCGCTACGGTCTTGCCGAGGTCGTCGACGGTGGTACCGACGTTGACCACGATGTTGTCGACGCCGGCCGCGGTCGTGCCGACCGGGTTGGCGATGTTGCCGGTCTGGCCGAGGCCGGCGCTGGTCGCCGTGCCGATGCCGGTGACGGTGCGGCCGAGATCGTCCACGACTTTGCCGAGGCCTTGGGTGGTTGGAGTGTTACCGCCGAGCAGGGCTTGATTCGGAATTTGCGCGCCGAGCCCGCTGATCGTCCCGCCGACGCCGGCGATCAGGCCGCCGCCGCTCGTAACGACCGAACCGATCACGTTGCCGGGGGGCGGAGTAGTGCCGGTACCGCCTGGGCCACCACCACCACCACCACCACCACCACCGCCGCCCGAGCCGCCGCCTCCGGAGCCGCCGCCGCCCGAGCCACCGCCACCGGAACCGCCGCCGCCTGAGCCGCCGCCTCCGGAGCCACCGCCACCGGAACCGCCACCACCCGAGCCACCGCCTCCTGAGCCGCCGCCGCCCGAACCGCCACCCCCGTCGCCGCCGCCCCCGGGATTAGGATTGAAACTGGATTTGACGCCGCCGGAGCCCGAGCAACCCGTGGTCGATACCGTGACCGTCAGGATGCAGGCTGCGAGCAGGCTGTAGGAAAAGGCTTTACGAATGCTGTGAGATTCCATCGCGTTCCTCCGAATGCAGCTCGTGCTGCCTCGTGCACGGATTTGTCGCTACGCCTGCATTCGCTATGACGCTACAGGCCAGCTCCCCTATCACACTTACAGTTGCCTTTCTGGTGTGTAGTGGATCAAGGCTGCTCCGATTCATCGTTTATAAAATGTGATGAAAGTCACGTTTATATAGGAACGTGGACATATTTCCGACAATCGGTTGAATCGGTGAGCGAGGGTGATTTTCGTTCATGAATTACGCCTGGAACGCAGGTTGGGCGCCATGACGGACATCGCCTTCGCAACCGTACGGTCCCGGCTTTCAGCGTTCTGACCCCGAATCCGGAAACGCCACTCGAAGGTGTCTTATGCGCTCCCGTAATCGGAGCGGCCTGTCCCCGTCGGCGCATCGAGACCGCGCGGCTTCTTTTGCCGAATTACCCGGTAAACCTCATCGAGGTACTGCACGACTGACGCAAGGCTGAGCGAGCCCAGGTTTCACCACTCCACCGTGCCGCGAACCACCGCCTGCACGCGCCCGCCTATCCACACCTCGCGGTCTTCGTCGATGCGGATCTCGATGCAGCCGTCGCGGCCGACCTCGCGCCCCTGGCTGATTTGATAGGCGGCGCCGATTTCGATGCGGCCGGCCTCGAACAAGGCCGTCGCGATGGCGGCGTTGGCGCTGCCGGTCACCGGGTCTTCGGCGATGCCGTCGCTCGGGCAGAAGGCGCGCACGACATAGGCGAACCCGGGTTCCTGCGAACGCGCGAACACGGCCAGGCCGAGCGCGTCGTCGCCGGTCAGGGCCAAGATCGCCGCTAGGTCGGGATGCATACCGCGTACCGCGGCGGCATCGGCGAGCTCGGCCACCCACCAGCGTGGCCCGTTGTCCCATAGCGCCGGCACCAGCGGGCCCCACGGCAAGCCGGCCAGGGCCAGATCGAGCAGGGCCTGTTGCTCGTCTGCGGGGGCGCAACGCCGCGCGCGCGGCGTGCGGATGCTGACCCGCAGGCCGTTCGCATCGTGAACGATGCGCACCGGCAGATGCCCGGCTGCGCACTGCTGCACCAGGGCTTCGCTGCGTGGCGCGACGCGGCCGGCATCGAGCACCGCCCAGGCCGCGCCGATGCTGGGATGGCCAGCGAACGCCAGTTCCTGGCGCGGAGTGAAGATGCGCACGCGATAGTCGGCGCCCTCGTCGGGCGGCAACAGGAAGATCGTTTCCGGCAGATGGGTCCAGGCGGCGAACGACTGCATCGCCGCGCTGTCGAGGCCCTGCGCATCGAACACCACCGCGAGCGGATTGCCCGCGCCGATGCGATGGGCGAAGACGTCGAGTTGCAGAAAGCGTCGCAGGCTCAAGGTCGCCGAGCGTACAGGCCGCGGCGCGCGCGATCATGTGCCTGGCGCACGATCGGCGCCATGGCCGGCAGGTTCATCGCTGGTCGCATAGAACCTGTAAGCCGTACTCGGTGCGATCGCCCCAAGGCTGCCGCAAGACCCTGCAAGGCAAAGACGCGGCCGTGAGGCCGCGCCTTCGTGCCACGCCCTGCGATCAGTCGCAGAACCAGGTCTGCTTCTGGTAGATCGCAGTGCGTTCGCCCCAGGAGGTGTACTGGCCGCTGCAGCTGGCGACCGCGCCGCCGACTTCTTCGCCGGCTTCGTTGAAATACAGGATCGAATACCCCTGCCACGGAGGCGCGGCGTTGACGCTGCCGGCCACAGCCAATCCACCCAACACCACCGCCGCCACTACCGTTGCGATAAGACGCATCGTCGTTCTCCTTTGCTTGAGTCGTGCCCCGCCGGGCCGTGCCTCGGCGGAGCGTGGGGCACCCCGCGGCCGTCGCGTAAAGCGGAAAGCTCCGGAAGACCGGAGCTTTCCTGCGGCGCGAACGCCGCGGCCGTAGGCGGGACGGCTCAGCTTTCGGCTGCGCAGCCCTGCACGAAACGCTTGATCTCGGTGGTCTGGCCCCAACGGCCGTCGGCGGCGCCGCAACCGGCGGTCCACTTGCCGACCTGCGCGCCTTCGGCGTTGTAGTAGTACCAGGTGCCCTGCCAGTTGTAGGCCAGTGCATTGAACGACACGCCACCCACCATCGCCACCGCCATGACGGCAGCGAACAATCCGATACGACGCATGCGATTTCTCTCCCGATTGTGCGGCGCTATTCGCCGCCCGGGCACCTTATGCCAGCGCGCGAGCGCCGCGGCGCGATCGGGCGTCCTGGCTTGTATCCACTTGTCGAAATCGTGATTGCTATCGCTATTGGCTGTTTTGCCGCTGCGTAAAGCGTCGGCTATCGCAATGCGGGCGACGCGTCCGAGCGAGCCTGCGCGGTCGTGACGACGTATTCAGCGCGTGCGATGTTGCAGCGCACACGAGTTGTGCGCGACCGACGACGGACACCCCGCCGCGCTGCACCAACCGCAGCGTCGCCGCTGCTGGGCAGGGGCGGCGCGAGCCGCGACCGCGTCCGATCCGATGGCGCCGCAGCCACGAGCAGGTTCGCGCGGCCCTCCGCTCGTTGAAACGCGCCTGCGATTCGATGCCCGCGCCGCGCGGTCGCGGCTCGCGCCGTTCCAGCCCCAAAGCTCGAAGCCATCGCGCTTCGGAGCCTGGGCGACCTCGATCAGGCCGCGAGCAAGGCCGGCAATTGCGCCGGCGCGGTCGCCAGGTGCTGGGCGCCGGCGTCACGCAGTTCGTCTTCGCTGCCGAAGCCCCACAACACGCCGATGTTGCGCATGCCGTGCTCGCGCGCGCCTTCGATGTCCATGCGCCGGTCGCCGATCATCAGGCAGCGCTCGGCCGGCAGTTCGAAACGACGCAGCGCTTCGCCGATCAATTCGACCTTGTGGGTCAGGCGGCCGTCGCGGGTCGAGCCGACGATGTCGTCGAAGCGATCGCCGAACGGCAGGGCGCCGAGGATCTTGCGCGCGTTGTCTTCGTTCTTGGCGGTGACGATGGCCAGGCGATGGCCGGCGGCGTGGACCGCATCGAGCATCTCGGCGACGCCGTCGTAGACCGAATGCTCGCTCCAGCCCTCGCGGCCATAGCGGTCCAGGTACAGCGCTACCGCCCGCTCGACGCGCGCCTCGTCGCCGAGCAGGGGCAGGAAACTGGTGCGCAGGGCCGGACCGATCCAGCCCCGCAACTCCGCCTGCGACGGCACCGGATGGCCGAGCTGTTCGAGCGCATACGACACGCTGCGGGTGATGCCCGGGGCCGAATCGATCAGGGTGCCGTCGAGATCGAAGAACAGCGTGGCCGGTGCGCTCACGATCATCAGCCCGCGCGCTGCTTGAGCGCAGTCACCGCCGGCAATTCCTTGCCTTCGAGGAACTCGAGGAAGGCGCCGCCGCCAGTCGAGATGTAGCTGACCTCGTCGGCGATGCCGTACTTGTCGACCGCGGCCAGGGTGTCGCCGCCGCCGGCGATCGAGAACGCCTTCGACGCGGCGATGGCGCGCGCCAGGGTCTGCGTGCCATGGCCGAAGGCATCGAACTCGAACACGCCGACCGGGCCGTTCCAGACTACGGTGCCGGCGTTCTTGATCAGTTCGGCGTAGCGCGCAGCGGTGTCCGGGCCGATGTCGAGGATCATGTCCCCGGCGTCGACCGCATCGACCGCCTTGACCGTGGCCGGCGCATCGGCGGCAAACTGGGGCGCGACCACGACGTCGGTCGGCACCGGAATGTCGGCGCCGCGCGCCTTGGCGTCGGCCATGATCTGCCTGGCGGTCTCGATCAGGTCGGGCTCGACCAGCGACTTGCCGACCCCAAAGCCCATCGCGGCGATGAAGGTATTGGCGATGCCGCCGCCGACGATCAGCTGATCGACCTTGGACACCAGCGAGGACAGCAGCTCGAGCTTGGTCGAGACCTTGGAGCCGGCGACGATCGCGAGCAGCGGGCGCGCCGGGTGTTCGAGCGCCTTGGCCAGCGCATCGAGTTCGGCCATCAGCAGCGGGCCGCCGGCGGCGACCTTGGCGAAACGGATCGCGCCGTGGGTCGAGGCCTGGGCGCGGTGCGCGGTGCCGAACGCGTCCATGACGAACACGTCGCACAGCGCGGCGTACTGCTTCGCCAGCGCCTCGTCGTCCTTGCCCTCGCCGACGTTCATGCGGCAGTTCTCGAGCAGCACCAGCTGGCCGGGCTGCACGTCCACGCCGCCGACCCAATCCTTGACCAGCGGCACGTCGATACCGAGCAGTTCCGACAAACGCTGCGCCACCGGCGCCAGCGAATCGGCCTGGCTCCATTGGCCTTCCTTCGGCCGGCCGAGGTGCGAAGTGACCATCACCGCCGCGCCCTTCTCGAGCGCCAGCTTCAGCGTCGGCAGCGCGGCCAGGATGCGCAGTTCGGAGGTGATGCGGCCATCGTCGATGGGGACGTTGAGATCTTCACGGATCAACACGCGCTTGCCGGCGAGATCGAGATCGGTCATGCGAACGATGGGCACGGGGCCTCCTGAGGCGATGCGGGGGATGGAATAAGGAAAACCGTAGGAACTGGGGTGCGGCGGTGAACCTGGATCTCGATTCTGGATTCTGGATTCTGGGAAGCCGCCGCCGGGGTGGCTATTGTCGCGGCGCGGGAGGCCGAAATAAACCTTCGTGACTGAACGGAGGCATTCGCCGGGCGTCTCGGTGTGGAGACGGCTTGGTATGGGTGGCTGACGCGGGGGTTGCCTCTGCGGCGGCTGCGGCGGGATTGGATCGGGACGGCGGCATCGGGATATGGACCGCTTCTGCTCGGCGCCGGCAGGCTTCACTGCCTGCGGCCAGAGGCGCAACAGCCGCCGGTTGCGCGGTCGCGGCTTGCGCCGCTCCTACCCCACTGCATTGGCCTGTTGCGCGAACCCGCCTGTAGGAGCGACGTGAGTCGCGACGGCGAAACACGCAGAAACGGCGAGGCCGTCGGCATTCGTTGAAGCGGCGTGCCTTCGCCAGGGTAGGAGCGGCGCAAGCCGCGACCGGCATGCTTCGATCTCGCGCCGCACTCGCAAGGCCACGGAACGCGCAGAGACAACGAGGCCGCCGTCATTCGCCGAGGCGGCGTGCCTTCGCCAGGGTAGGAGCGGCGCGAGCCGCGACATCGCTGTGGCGGTCTTGCGGCATTTCTTTCAAGCAAGATCAGGATCAGGATCAGGATCAGGATCAAACCCAAAGCTTCCGCCACTAAAGCGGCGGGTTACTTTCTTTTGTCTAAAGCAACAAAAGAAAGGTAACCAAAGAAAAGTGCTTTTCTTTGAATCAAATGCCCGCACGATCGATGCCGACGCGGGGATTTTTCATACGGGACATCCCTGTCCCGATGAAAAACGGCCCGCATCCCTGCGGGCCGCCCTCCGGGTCTTCTTTAGTCTTCGCCAGTTCGCGGCGTCGCACCGCAACAGCACGAGCGCGAGCAAAGAACATAAGCACAAGCACGGCGAAACAATTCGAGGCTCACGACGAAGCTGAAACATCAGCCAAAGCCAAAGCCAAGCGAGATTCGTTGCGACCGGGGGCCCCTGGAATCCAGGAGCTGAGCCACTCAACCCTCAGTCCCCTCACTCCACCGGCTTCGACCCGCGCAGCAAACTGAAAGCGAACCCGGCCACGGTC
This sequence comes from Lysobacter sp. 1R34A, assembly GCF_051217035.1. Classification (NCBI taxonomy): domain Bacteria; kingdom Pseudomonadati; phylum Pseudomonadota; class Gammaproteobacteria; order Lysobacterales; family Lysobacteraceae; genus Lysobacter; species Lysobacter sp. 1R34A. Next base: position 3,735 of record NZ_JBPKJP010000121.1, on the reverse strand, counting down.
AGCGCGCCGGCCACCAGTACCGCCCATAGCAGCCAGGAGCGCCAGTCGCGCTTTGGTTCCGGCGGTATCAGGGCGGCGGGGCCGGCCAGGGGCGCGGGCTCGCCGAGGCGGGCATCGGCCGGTTGCCAGTCCCGGCCGCGGGTCTGGCGCAGGGCTTCGATCAGTTGGGCGAGCGACGAATGGGCACGCGCGGTGCGCGCGCTGCCGGCGGCCAGGGCATAGGGCGGTGCGCCCTGGGCCAGGAACACCGCGACCTCGGGCCGGTAGCCCAGGCGCAGCACCGGTTCGCCGGGCACAGCGGCGTTCGCGCGCAGCCGCCAGTGGCGATCGCGCACGGTCGCGGCGAGTTGGCGCGCGGCCGAACGGTCGCCCTCTCCCGGGCCGGCGACGCGGAACGCCATCCACGGGCCGGCCTGCGGGCGCCACCCCTGGTCGCTGTCGTCGCGGCTGTCGAGGCGCCACTCCACCGCGTGATTGCCCGGCAGGGCGACATCGACCTGCTGGATCGGGAAGCGGCCGTCGAGTTCGTATTCGAATGCGACTGCACCGTCCTTCTGTTCGAGGCGCCGGCCTTTCAGCTCGCGCCATTGCAGCGGCGCGGACGCGGCATTGCCGGCCAGTTCGGCGCTGACCGCGCTGATCGGGGCGGCGGCCTTGGGGTCTTGCGGAGTCAGGCGCAGGTAACGCGCCTGCTCGCCGACGCTGTCGAAGACGATGCGCCGCTGCAGCAGGCGCTGGCCGCCGCGTTGCAGGTCGATCAAGCGGCCGCTGCTGCTCAGGCTGCGCCATTGGTCGAGGTCGTCGCTGGCCTCGACGCTGTAGGCCGCATCGAGCGCGGCGCCCGGCGCCCATTCCAGCTCAAGTGCGAGGATCGGCCGGCGCAGGCGGCTGGCATCGATCAGCAAGGCGGTCTGCGGCAGCCGCGTGGTGTCGCCGGCGGTGCTGCGCGCTTCGACCCGGCGCAGGCGTCCGTCGGTCTCGACTTCGCTGATCAGTTCCCAACCCTGGGTCGCCGAGCCCGACGGCGAGGCCGGCAAGGCGAACCACGGCAAGGCGACGCGCTGCGGCGCGCGCGCCAGCGGTTGTTCGGGCGCGAACACCGCGGCCGGCACCGGCGTGCCGCTGCCGTCGAGCACATCGAGGTCGCGCAGCTGCGGGCTCTGCGCCTGCCGATAGACGTGCTCGTCGAGCACTACGCGATAAGCGCCGCCGTCGTCGCGGCTGAGGTTCAAGGGCCACTGCCGCGCGTAGTCCTCGCGCGGCCCGGCCCAGGCCAACAACGGCACCGCCGCGAACAAACAGGCGCTGCGGCGGAAGCTGGAAATAGTGCTCATGCCTGGGCCTCGCGAGTGTCGTGCGGACCGCGATCGGGATGGCTGTCGTCGCGCGGCGGCGCTGGCGCAGCGGGCGGCGCCGGGGCGAAATAGCCGACCAGGGTGCACAGCAGGCCGTAGGCGATGAACGATGCGATGCCGAGCAGGTTGCCGAGATGGCCGCGATCGACCAACACCAACTTGGCCAGCACCACCGCCATCAACAGCGCACCGGCCAGCCACAGGCCGCGCTGGCCGCGGCGCGAACCGGCGATCCAGCCGGCTACGCCGAGCACACTCCAGACCACGGTCAGGCTGGTCTGCACCAGGCTGGTAGAGAACATCGACGGCGACCAGTCCACCCCGCCCCAGTGATGCGCGCTGCGCAGCACTTCGACCGTGATCAGGGCGAAGCCGGCGGCGGCGAGCAAGGGCACGCGGCGGCGGCGCAATTCCTCGCCGACCAGCGGCGAGGCCAGCCACGCGCCCAACACGGTAAGCACCGCCCACTGCATCAAGCCGAGCGGATTGAGCAAGGGCAGCCACATCAGCGGACGCGGGTTGGCCGGGGTGGCGAGGGTGAAGCCGATCGCCAGCGCCAGTGCGATCGCGAACGAGGCCAGCAATGGGGCGCGCCAGCCGGTGAAGCGCTGCGGCACGGGCTGTGCGACCAGGGCCGGGCGCCACAGCAATGTCGCCGCCATGGCGAGTATCGGCAGCAACAAGGCCGCGACGCTCCAGCCGGTACCGAGTACCGGAACGCCGTCGCGCAACCACAAAGTCGATACACGCAGCAGACTCACGCCGATCACCAGCGCCCATGCCCAGCACCAGCCGGAATAGCCCAGGCCGAGCTCGCCGCCGGCGCGTTCGCGCAGGCCGGTCAGGTTGCGCCAGCCGAACACGGCGTACAGCGCCCAGGCCAGCCAGCCGAACCCGGCCAGCGGATAGTCGTGCAGGCCGGTCTGCACGAACAACAGCGGCAGCGCCGACAGCAACGCGAACATCGCGGTCAGCGACAAGGCTTTCCAGGCGTGGCGGCGGAACACCTCGGCGACGATCCAGCCGCTGGCGGCGGTCAGCATCAGCACCGCATCGGCGCTGTAGCGGTCGGGGACGAAGTCGGCGATCTCGCTGCCGGCCGCACCGAGCCACCACGCCAGGCCCCACAGGTAATACGGCAACGCCGGCCCGGGGCTGTCGTTGCGGCGGTGGCTCCAGGCGCTGGCGAAGCCGGCGATGGCGATCAGCAGGGCGCCGGCGAAGCTGGCGTTGAGCAGCGGCACTTGCGCGTCCCAGACCGCGTCGCTGGCGCCGATGACGAAGGCGAACGCGGCCGCACCCTGCAACAGGAAGCCGACCAACTGCGGCAAGCGACGCTGCTGGCGCAAGCCCAGCCAGACCATCGCCGCGCCTTCGAGCGCGAACACGCAGGCGGTGGCCTCGGCGGCGAGCGCGAGCGGAATCGCCAGGGTCGCGAAGCCCACCGCGAGCAAGGCATACGGCGTCGACAACTCGAGGAAGCGCGAGTCGCGACGCAGCCACCAGGCCAGCGCCGCATACAGCGCGCCCAGGCCCAGCGCGCAGAACGCCAACGGCATGCGGTCGCCTTCGAGCAGGCCGGCCTGCAGGGTGAAAGCGACCAGCGGCGTGCCGAACACCAGGCAGCCGTCGATCAGGTCGCGGTGCCCGGCCGGACGCTTGCGCGCGTACAGCACCGGGATCAACAGATAGAAGCCGAAGAACAGCAGCAGGAAGGGTTCGGTGGTCGAGAAGTGCTCGGGGCGGTACTTGAGCACGCCCCACAAGGTGCCGATGCCCCAGGTGAAGACGAAACCGAGCAGATTGAGCACCCGCCACGGCCGCCACCAGGCGATCGCGAAGATCCCGGCATTGAGCACGGCGTAATAACCGAACAGGGCGACGTGGTTGCCGGAACCGGTCGACAGCCAGATCGGCGCGAGGAAACCGGCGAGGATCGCGAACACCGCCAGCGCCATCGCGTTCTGCTTGACCGCCAGCACGCCGGCGCCGGCCACCAGCACCACGCTGATCGCGAACGCCGCGCCCGCCGGCATCAACTGGTAGAGCTTGAAGGCGGCGAACACCACCAACAGCAGCACGCCGATCGCGCCGCCCTGCAAGCTCAGGGCGAAACTGCGCTTGCGTTCGCGCTGGCGCCAACCGAACACCAGCCCGGCCATCGCCGCCAGCGCGACGCCGGCCAGGCGAAGCTCGATCGGCAGATGCAGCCAGCCCTGGTCGGTCGCGTACTTCAACAGCGCCGCGACGCCGGCGAACAACACCAGCATGCCGACCTTGACCGGCACGTTGCCCTCGGTGAACCAGCGACGCAGCCAACGCGCGGCGACGGTGAACACGTCCGGCGGCGGCGGCGCAGCCGGCGCGCGCCGAGCCGCGG
>NZ_JBPKJP010000120.1:0-10540 GCF_051217035.1 Lysobacter sp. 1R34A | reverse complement strand
CTGCGACCGCCTGCGCCGCCGCGGCATCGCGCCCGCGCAGCGCGTCGAAAGCCTGGGCAAGCCGCATCGGCGCCGCCCCGGGCGCGGGCAAGTCGTCGCACAACAGCACCCGCAGCAGCATGCCGAGCTGATAGACGTCGGTCGCGGTGGTGACCGGACGCCCGTCGCGCTGTTCCGGCGCCGCCCAGGCCGGGGTCATCGCCAGGGTCTGGGCCTGCTCGGGGTCGGCCTCGTCGAGCAGTTTGGCGATACCGAAGTCGAGCAGCTTGGCCTGGCCGGCCTCGTCGACCAGGACGTTGGCCGGCTTGAGGTCGCGATGCACGATCAGGGCGCGATGGGCGAAGTCGACCGCGGCGCAAACCTGTCGCACCAGCGCGACGCGTTGCTCGACCGTCGCCGACCGCGCCGCGCACCAGCGAGTGATCGGTTCGCCGCGTACCAGCTCCATCGCGAACCAGGGCTGGCCCGCTTCGGTCACCCCGCCGTCGTACAACTGGGCGATGCCGGCGTGCTGCAAGCGAGCGAGCACCTGGCGCTCGCGCAGGAAGCGCTCGGTCAAGGGCACGAAATTGTTCCAGATGCGTTTCAGCGCGACCTCGCGCTCGAACGCGCCATCGCAGCGTTCGGCACGGAACACCTCGCCCATGCCGCCGCGGCCGATCCGTTCGATCAGCCGATAGGGACCGATCTGCGCTCCGGTCGCCTCGCCTTGCGGCGATGCCGCAGTCGGATCGATACCGGCTTGCGATTCCTCGACCTGGGCCGACAGCGCTCGGACTCGCATGAGCAGCGCCTCGTCGCCTGCGCAGGCCTGCGCGAGCAAGCGCTCGCGTTGCGCCGGAGCGGCGTCGAGAATTCTGCGGAACAGCTGCAGGGCGCGGCGTTCGAGCGATGAGTCGTCGGAGGTCATGCTGAAGCTCTGGCGTGGGGGCGCAGAAGACAACGCGAAGCGCCGCCGCGACCTGCCATCACTCGGACAAACGATCGCGCAGCCAGGCGCGCGCCGCGGCCCAGTCGCGATAGACCGTGCGCTCCTCCACCTCGAGCAAGCGCGCGACCTCGGCCACGCTCAGCCCGGTGAAATAGCGCAGTTCGACCACTTGGGCCATGCGTTCGTCGAGCCGGGCCAACTCGTCCAAGGCCGCGTCGAGTTCCGGCAACAAGGTGCGCTCCGGAATCGGCAGGTCGAGCGCGCAGGCGAAATCGTCGCGCCGCCAGGCGCCGCCGTGCTTGTCGCAGGCCGCGCGCCGGGCGCGGTCGACCAACAACTGCCGCATGATTCGTGCCGCGGTATTGAACAGATGCGCGCGGCTGCCCAGGCACTGCGGCCGATCGCTACCGAGCAAACGCAAGAACACATCGTTGACCAACGCCGTCGGCTGCAGAGTGTCGTGCCCGCGATGGCCGTACAGCTCGCGCCGCGCGATGCCGCGCAGATCGGCATAGACCAAGGGCAGCAAGGCATCGAGCGCCTTGGCATCGCCCGCGCCCCAGCGCTGCAGCATCTGGGTCACATCGCCCTGCGGCGAGCCGTATGCCGCTGCCTCATCGGTCGGCGGCGCCAACCCGGCGGCTTCCACCGCAGACTCGCTCGCCATCGCCGCCCGCGGCGACTCCAATACGTCCAAACCCGCCATAGCCGAGGTCCATCTTTGTCCTGCCCCCTACGACTAACGCAGTCCGCGGCCGGATGAGGACGCGGGGCGGATCGATCATTGGCAATGCCGAGCAGCGACGGTGTGGCGGCGTATGTTCAAGGGTCCGATGATCAAGCTTGCGCTGCCGCCGCCAGCCGCAAACGCATGCACACCGCCGACGCCGGGCACAGCGAGCGGAACTCGGCGCTGCGTTGGACGCCGTCCGGGGCGGCGGCACGGTCGATGACAGCGTAGCCGCGGCGGGCGAAGAAGGCTTCCGCGGTCTGGGTCAACAGCACCAGCTCGTGCAGGCCGCGCGCTCGCGCGTCGGTTTCCAGCGAGCAGGCCAGGGCGTGGCCGATGCCTTGATGGCGTGCGTGCGGTACGACCGCCAGGGAGCGCAACAGGCCGGCCTCGTCGAAGACTTCGATACCGACCACTCCGAGCATCGCCCCGTCGTCGTCGACGGCGACCCGGAACTCGACCGCGGCGCTGTCGAGGTCGTCGACCGGCAGGCGGTTGGCGATCAGCAAGGCGCGCACGGCGGCGGTTTCTCCGGAGGCGGTGCTACGTATGGTCGGCGTCATCGTCGGCTCTTTGCAGGCGCAGGGGCCTGGATATCTTCGCCGATCGCCAGGCAGGCTTCACGACACCCGGCGTCCTTCGGCGTCGATCACGACTTCGCCGTCTTCCTTGCTGAAGGGCCGGGTGATCGGCGGCAGCAGGTCGAGCACGAGTTCGGAGGGGCGACACAGGCGCACGCCCAGCGGGCTGACCACGAAGGGGCGGTTGATCAGGATCGGCTCGCGAAGCATCGCTTCAATCAGGGCATCGTCCGACAGCGTCGCATCGTCGAGTCCGCGCTCGACATAAGGCGGTACGTTCTGGCGCATGGCTTCGCGCACGCCGAGGCCGGCGGCGGCGATCAGCTCGACCAGGGCCGCGCGCGAGGGCGGGTCCTGCAGGTATTCGATCACCGTCGGCTCGATGCCGGCGTGGCGGATCAGGGCCAGGGTGTTGCGCGAGGTGCCGCAGGCGGGGTTGTGGTAGATGGTGACGTCCATGAGCTCAGCTCTCGTTGGATGCGCAGGCGCTGCCGCAGCATGCGGACGGCGGGCGGAGATCGGCAGCGATGGGGTTGGGGGTGCCGGTGTCGGATTCTGCATCGTTCGCGGCGAGCTCGCCCGCGTCGGCCGCCGGCGGCGCCACCGCGCCGGAAGCCACGGCCAGCGCTTGCGCGGCGAGGTCGCCCTTGCGCTCGCTGTAGCGGCTGCCGAGATACTCGCTGCGGTCGCGCACCAGCAGGGTGAACTTGAACAGCTCTTCCATCACGTCGACGATGCGGTCGTAGTACGGCGAGGGCTTCATGCGCCCGTGCTCGTCGAACTCCTGCCAGGCCTTCGGCACCGAGGACTGGTTCGGGATGGTGATCATGCGCATCCAGCGGCCGAGCACGCGCAGCGCGTTGACGACGTTGAACGACTGCGAGCCGCCGCAGACCTGCATGACCGCGAGGGTGCGGCCCTGGGTCGGGCGCACGCTGCCCTCTTCCAGCGGCAGCCAGTCGATCTGGTTCTTGAACACCGCGGTCGGGCTGCCGTGGCGCTCCGGACTGACCCAGACCTGCCCCTCGGACCACAGCGACCACTCGCGCAGTTGCCGTACCTTGGGGTGGTCGGCGCTGACGCTGTCGAGGATCGGCAGCTCGTGCGGGTCGAACACCCGGGTCTCGGCGCCGAAGTGGCGCAGTATCCGCTCGGCCTCGAGCGCGGCCTTGCGGCTGAACGATTGCGGCCGCAGCGAGCCGTACAGGATCAGGATCCGCGGCGGGTGGGTCGCCCCGGCGAGCGCGAGTTTGCCGAGGTCGGGCAGGTCCACGGCGGCGCTGACGAGGTTGGGCAATTGGGTCATGGTGGAGCGGCTTGAGGTCGATAGTTGTTTCTACTATTCTGGAATTATGGAAATCAATCAAGCCACCACCGCCCTGGCCGCCCTGGGCCAGTCCACCCGCCTGGCGATCTTCCGCCTGTTGGTCGAGGCCGGCCCGGCCGGACGCATGGCCGGCGAGATCGCCGACGCCCTCGCGCTGCCGGGCGCGACCTTGTCCTTCCATCTCAAGGAGCTCAGCGCTGCCGGCCTGGTCCAGGGCGAATCGCAGGGCCGCTACATCTGCTACCGCGCCGACTTCGGCGCGATGAACGGCCTGATCGAGTTCCTGACCCGCAACTGCTGCGGCGGCGAGCCGCAGCAGTGCGCGCCAGCCACGTGCGACCTGCAGGCCGGCAGCTGCGCAAGCCGGAAGGAGGCGCAGGCATGAGCGCGGCCGCGCAAACCGCCACGCCGGCGCCATTGGCCAAGCGCATGGGCGCGTTCGAGCGCCACCTGACCTGGTGGGTGCTGGCCTGCATCGTCGCCGGCACCGCGCTCGGCTACGCTCTGCCGGGGCTATTCACGACCCTTGGCGAAGCCGAGGTCGCCAAGGTCAACCTGCCGGTGGCGGCGCTGATCTGGCTGATGATCGTGCCGATGCTGTTGAAGATCGATTTCGCCGCGATGGCGCAGGTGCGGCGGCAATGGCGCGGTATCGGCGTGACCTTGTTCGTGAATTGGGCGGTCAAACCGTTCTCGATGGCGCTGCTGGCGTGGATCTTCATCCGCCATGCTTTCGCCGACCGCCTGCCGGTCGAGCAACTCGACTCCTACGTCGCCGGCCTGATCCTGCTCGCGGCCGCACCGTGCACGGCGATGGTGTTCGTGTGGAGCAATCTGTGCGACGGCGATCCGGAGTTCACCCTGAGCCAGGTCGCGCTCAACGACCTGATCATGGTGGTCGCGTTCGCGCCGATCGTCGGCCTGTTGCTGGGGCTGTCGTCGATCGTGGTGCCGTGGTCGACCTTGCTGCTGTCGGTCGGGCTGTACATCGTCGCGCCGGTAGCGATCGCGATGCTGCTGCGCAAGGCGGTGCTGCGCCGTGGCGGCGCTGCCGCGCTGCAGCGTCTGCTGCATCGCCTCGGGCCGTTGTCGCTGGCCGCCTTGTTGCTGATGCTGGTGCTGTTGTTCGGTTTCCAAGGGCGGCAGATCGTGGCCCAACCGGCGATCATCGCGATGCTGGCGGTGCCGATCCTGATCCAGGTTTATTTCACTTCGGGCCTGTCCTATCTGCTCAATCGCAAGTTGGGCGTGGCGCACAGTGTCGCCGGCCCGTCGGCGCTGATCGGCGCAAGCAATTTCTTCGAACTGGCGGTGGCCGCCGCGGTCGGCCTGTTCGGCGTGCACTCCGGCGCCGCGCTGGCGACCGTGGTCGGCGTGTTGGTGGAAGTGCCGGTGATGTTGTCGGTGGTGCGGATAGTCAACGCCAGCAAGGGCTGGTACGCCGCGCGCGCCTGAGCGCGAAACGTTTGGCGAGCAAAGAATCGGCGCGCCCGGGCCGACCGCCGCGGGCGCGCATCGCCGCCTCAGGCGGCGCGACGCCGGGCGAGTTCGGATTCGAACGCGGCGCGGGCCGCGCCGGAAATCATCCGCGCACGCGTCCACGCCGCTTCCGCCGCGGAGGCGGCCTGCGACCAGGACAGCGTCGACCCGGAACAGATCTGCTGATAGCGCGCTTCCAGTTCGGGCACCACCTCGTCGAAGACGAGGCCCGGATTTTCGATCTGCGCGGTGATGCCGAGATAGATCGCCGGCGCGTAATCCTCGAACCGGGTGCCATCGCGGTAGAACGCCGCGTGACGATAGTTCAACGCCCAGTAGCTCAAGGGCAGTGTCGTAGCGTCCACGGAAGATTTCTTGGTCATGGTGCAAGGCTCCGGTCAGGTCGAAGCCCCCTGTGCGCGGCACGATAATCGATGCGGCGCCGAAGTTTATGACCGTTCGTTCATAGACTTGCCGAAGACCTTAGTCGCTCACGCTGCAATTGTGATCGGCCACACGCTTCAACATCGCGTTAACGCCGGCGATGGAATGCTGAGCGTGAACTGCAACGCCGGACTCCGCAGCGGCTGCTGTCGATCGCGGCGTAGCGCCTGCACGCGAACGGATTCATCCATGACAGATGGCCGACGGATAGCCGACAGCCAACCGGCCGCCGACCCCGGCTCGCGGAGCTCGCCATGTGGGACCCCGAGAAATACCTCGACTTCGCCGATCTGCGCGGCCGGCCGTTCTTCGATCTGATCGCGCGCGTACGCGCCGAACATCCGCGGCGCGTGGTCGACCTCGGCTGCGGCCCGGGCAATCTGACCCGTGCGCTCGCCGCGCGCTGGCCTGAGGCGACACTCGAAGCCAGCGACAACTCGCCGGAGATGGTGCAGGCGGCGCAAGCGGCCGGCGTCGCCGCCGAATTGCGCGATGTGCGCGATTGGATGCCGCGAGCGGACACCGACGTGGTGGTCTCCAATGCGGTCCTGCAATGGGTGCCCGAGCACCGCGAACTGCTGCGTCGTTGGGCGCGCGAACTGCCCGCGGGTGCGTGGATCGCGATCCAGGTGCCGGGCAACTTCGATGCGCCCTCGCATAGGCTGGTGCGCGAGCTGGCGGCCAGCGCGGCATGGGCGCCGCTGCTGGGCGCGATGGGATTGCGCGAAGGCGACTCGGTCGACTCGCCGCGCGCCTATGCCGAACTGTTGGCGGCGCAGGACTGCGAGGTCGACGCCTGGGAAACCATCTACGTGCAACGTCTGTACGGCCCGGACGCGGTGCTGGAATGGATCAGCGGTACCGCACTGCGGCCGATCCGGGCCGCGCTCGACGGCGCCGACTGGCAGCGCTTTTGCGCCGAGCTCGCGCCGCGGCTGGACCGCGCCTATCCGCCGCGCGGCGACGGCAGCACCTGGTTCGAGTTCCGCCGCATCTTCGTGGTCGCGCGCACCGCGCAGCGTTGACCTCGCCGGCCTGTACAGGCCTGCATCGGCCGATGGAAAATCGCCCCGCGGCCATCCTTGCCGCGGGACGCGGGGTTGGCCTATAACGCTCGGCCGCCAAATTTGTGGGTGTATTGCAGAAAGACCTGGCGGCCTACGGCATCGAACCAGGACACGTCGTAGTACGGGTAGCTGCTGTAGCTCGGGTCTTCCGGCGGCAGCTTGTCGAACAGGTTGGTCACCGCCAGCGACACCTGGGCGTGGTCGCTGAAGCGGTAGCGCAGCGAGGCGTTGTAGCGGTAGGTCGCGCCGATCCAGGCGCCGGCCTCGCCGCCGGGCTCGTAGACCTCGTTGTAGGAATCCCCGCTCGGCAACCGGCCCAGGCGTTCGCCGTGCACGGTCGCCGCCCAACGATCCTTCTCCCAGCTGACACTGGCGCTGGCCTTGGTGCGCGGGATGTCGAAGCCGCTGTTGACCGCGAACTGGTCTTCGACGCGGTCGCCGGCGTACTGCTGGCTGTCGTGTTCGCGCACCCAGGTGTAGCTGGCGCCCAGGCGAAAGGTGCCCAGGCCGGTGTCGAGACGGTAATGAGCGCTGAAATCGACGCCGCTGGTGCGTTCGCGGGCGATGTTGATCGGGTTGACGTAGACGCCGTACAGCTTGCCGTCGCCGGAGCGCCGGACCCGCGCCAGCGCATCGGCGCAGGTCGGCGAGCCGGCATCCACCGCGCTGCCGTCGGCGCGGCTGCCGAGGCGGCAGCCGGCCTCGTCGCGCAGCACGTCGTCGATGCGCAGGTCCTGGACCTGGTCGCTCAAGTCGATGTCGAAATAGTCGACCGAGAAATCCAGGTTCGCGCGCGGCGACCAGACCACGCCGGCGGTCCACGAGGTGCTGGTTTCCGGTTCCAGCTTGCGGTTGCCGCTGCGGGCGACGATCACGTTCTCGTCGCCGTAAGAGCAATCGTTGAGATCGCTGTCCGGCTCTTCGCTGCGGCAGCGGTAATGGTCGATGCCGCTCGCCTCCAGGTTGCCTTCGCCGGCGAACACGTAATGCAGGTCGGGTGCGCGGAACGCGGTGCCGTAAGAGCCGCGCAGCAGCAGCGCGTCGAACGGCCGCCACTCCAGACCGGCGCTGTAGGTGAATTTGTCGATGTCGTGGCCGCCGTAGCGGTATTGGTCGTAGCGTCCGGCGACGCTCAGGTTGAAGCGCTCGTGCAAGGGCAGGCGCAATTCGCCCGCCGCCGCCCAGCGGTCGCGGCTGCCGTGGCCGTCGGAATCGCGCCAGCTGTAGTAGTGGTAGCCGGTCGCGAGCGGGTCGGGGCGCAAGTCGTAGCTCTGGTTGCCGAGTTCGAGGGTGCCGGCGAACCCGACCGCGCCGGCCGGCAGGGCGAACAGCCCGGTGTTGGTCACGGTCAGCGACAGCGCGTCGGTGCGCGACTTCGGCCGATAGGTCGAGCGCGCGCCGATCGCCTCGTACTCCTGCCGGCTCAGCGGCCGGTAGAGGCGCTCGGGGCCGGCGTCGAAGATCGCGAAGCCGTCGTCGTCGACGCCGAGCTGCGGGCCCAGAAACAGCTCGTTGGCGCGCGAGGCGACGATCTGCGGCCAGCTGATCGTCGACCGGTACTGCGAATGGCTCAGCGCGGCTTCCCAGTCCCAGGCCTCGCCGAAGCGGCCCTTGAGCCCGGTGGCGAGGCTGAAAGTGCGTTGCCGGGTGCGGATCATGCCGCGGTCCAGCCCGCCCATTTCCTCGGGCGAGAACTGGCGTTGCCAATACTCGACCTGATCCGTGGCGCGGTTGTGGAAGTAACCCGCCTCGTTTCCGTCCGGGGCCTGGTAGCTCCATTCGGTGACGTCGCGGTACATCGACAATTCGTGGTAACCCAATTGCACATCGGCGAACCACTCGCTGTGGTCGCCGAAGGCATAGCTCGACGAGGCGTAGGCGTTGAGGCCTTCGCGCTGGTTGATCATGGTGCCGTAGCCGATCGACTCGTCGCTGCCGCAGTAGTGGCCGGGCTCGCCGTCCGGCCCCCAGCCCGGACGCGACGCGCGGTAGGTCGTGCCTGCGTTGAGCGAAGCCAACGGCTCGCAGGCGGCGCCGGGGTCGAGGTATTCGTCGTACCAATTGGTGCGCAGGAACGCGCGGCGCGCGGCGCGGGCGCTCGCGGTCGGCGCGTCCCGGGTCGAGTCCTGGATCGAGCGCTCGTAGGCCCACAGCGGGTTCTGCACCTGCAGCTCGAAGCCGTAGACCGCGTTGAAGCGCTCGCGGCCATAACCGCTGGAGACGCTGAGGTTGAACGACTCGCTGCCGCCGCGGGTGCTGTCGCCGAGGCGGACATCGACGGTGGTGCCGTCGGCGTGCTTCTTGAGAATGAAGTTGACCACGCCGGAGATCGCGTCCGAGCCGTAGATCGCCGAGGCGCTGCCGGTCAGGATCTCGATCCGGTCGACCATGCCGAGCGGAATATTGGAGATATCGGTGAAGTTGCTGCGGCCCTTGAACGGCATCGGGAAGTCGGCGATGCGGCGGCCGTTGACCAGCACCAGGGTGTGGTTGGGGCCGAGCCCGCGCAGGTCGACTTGCTGCGCGCCTGGCGAGAAGTCGGCGGCGCTGGCCGACTGCTGGCTCTGGGTCTCGCCGCCGTTCTGGGTCATCGCCCGCAGCACGTCGGGCACGGTGGTGAAGCCGTTGGCCTGGATCTCCTGCGCGGTCATCACCGTGATCGGCGCCGGACCCTCGATCTGGCTGCGCGGGATACGCGAGCCGGTCACCTGCACACCCGCCAGCTCGGTCGCCGCCGTGGCCTCGACGATATCGGCGCCGCCCCCCATCGGCGCCAGCGAGGATTTGTCGCGCGGCTTCGGCGGCGGCGTCGGGTCCTTGACGATGACCATCGCCCCCGACGCATCGCGGCGCGCCACGTGGCCGCTGCCGAGCAGCAGACGGTCGAGCGCCGCCTCGGCGGTCATCGCCCCCCGCACACCGCGCGTGCGCAGCCCCTTCAAGCGATCGGCCCGATAGACGAACTGCACTCCCGACTGCCTCGCCAACACATCCAGCGCCGACACCAGCTCCCCAGCCGGAATGTCGATCGCCTCCCGCTTCGCCGCGACCTGCGCCTGCGCGGACAACGCGGCCGTACAGGCCAGACTCAACCACCACACGCGCGCACTTCGCGACATCGGGTTCCCCTCCCCATCGGCGCCTTGCGGCGCCCATCGGGATATCAGGACGAACGAAGCCGGCAAATCCCGCACGCGCGGCGCGCCGGTACGGCGCCGGCTAGCGGCTGTGCAGGACGATCCGGTCCGGCTGGTGCTCGACCCGGACCGGCGTGACCTGTTCGAGCAGGCGCACGAACACTTCGGTGTTGGACCAGCGGAAGTTGCCGCCGACCCGCAACTCGCCCGCGGCGGCATCGCCGATCACGATCTTGCGTGCGTTATAGCGGTTGAACTCGGCCGCGGCCGCGCTCAGGGGCGTGTCGCGGAACACCAGATAGCCGCGGCGCCAATCGACCTGGCGCTCGGCGTCCTCGACCGAACCGATCCGTACCAGCACGCCGCTGCGGCTGGCGAAGGCGGTGCTGCCGGCCGGCAATACGCTGGTCGGCTGGCGGCGGCCGCCGACCGGTTCGGATTCGAGCCGCACCGTGCCCTCGGTGACCACCACGCGCAGGTCGCCGCCCTCGCGGCGCACCGAGAAGCGGGTGCCGACCGCGATCACCCGGCGGCCGCCGGCCACCACCGCGAACGGCCGCCGCGCATCCTTGGCCACATCGAAAAAAACCTCGCCCTGCTGCAGTTCGACCTGGCGCTCGAGGCGCGACAGGGCCACCTCGATGCGGCTGTCGCTGCTCAAGGTGGCCTGCGAACCGTCGGCCAGAGCCACGTCGCTGAGGTCGCCCATCGCGGTGCGGTACGAGGCTTGCTCGACCACCGCATACCGCTGCCAGCCCCACCACGATGCGATGCCGAGCAGCGCGACCATCGCCGCGGCGGCATAGCGCCAGCCGCGGCCGCCGCGCGCTGTCGCGCGGCGCGG
>NZ_JBPKJP010000119.1:0-10578 GCF_051217035.1 Lysobacter sp. 1R34A | reverse complement strand
CGAGGCCGAGCACGTCCGCCATCTGCTCGAACTGGCGCGACTGCCGGCCGCCGACCGCGACGCCGCCCAGGCCACCGCCGCCGAGCTGGTCCAGCGGGTGCGCGCCCGCGCCCAGGACCAGGGCGCGATCGAAGCCTTCATGCGCCAGTACGACCTCGGCAGCGAGGAAGGCGTGCTGCTGATGTGCGTGGCCGAAGCGCTGCTGCGCATTCCGGACCAGGAAACCGCCGACAAGCTGATCCGCGACAAGCTCGGCGAAGCCGACTGGAAGCGCCATCTGGGCCAGTCCGATTCGGTGCTGGTCAACGCCTCGACCTGGGGCCTGATGCTGACCGGCAAGCTGGTCGACCTCAACGACGACACCAAGCGCGACGTCCACAACGCCTTCAAGCGCCTGGTCGGCCGGGTCGGCGAGCCGGTGATCCGCCTGGCGGTGCGCCAGGCGATGCGGATCATGGGCCACCAGTTCGTCATGGGCCGGACCATCGGCGAGGCGCTGTCGCGCTCGAAGAAGGGCGACAACGCCCACTACCGCTACTCCTTCGACATGCTCGGCGAAGGCGCGCTGACCACCAAGGACGCCCTGCGCTACCTGCAGGCCTACCGCGACGCCATCCATGCGATCGGCAAGAGCGCGCAGTCGGGCGCCAAGTCCGCCGACCCGGACGCCGTGTTCGGCGCGCCGTCGATCTCGGTCAAGCTGTCGGCGCTGCATCCGCGCTACGAGCACGCCAAGCGCGCGCGGGTGTTCGCCGAACTGACCCCGCGGGTGCTCGAACTGGCGCAACTGGCGCGCAGTTACGGCATCGGCTTCACCATCGACGCCGAGGAAGCCGACCGCCTGGAGATGTCGCTCGACGTCATCGCCGCGGCCTACGCCGACCCCTCGCTCGACGGCTGGGAAGGCTACGGCCTGGCGATCCAGGCCTACCAGAAGCGCGCGCCGGAGGCGATCGACTTCATCGCCGAGCTGGCCCGCAAGACGGGCCGCCGCATTCCGGTGCGACTGGTCAAGGGCGCCTACTGGGACAGCGAGGTCAAGCGCGCCCAGGTCGACGGGCAGCCCGGCTACCCGGTGTTCACGCGCAAGCCGAATACCGACGTGTCCTACCTGGCCAACGCACGCCGCATGCTCGAAGCCGGCGACGCGATCTACCCGATGTTCGCCACCCACAACGCCCAGACCATCGCGACGATCCACCAGCGCGCCAAGGCGATGGGCCGCGAGCGCCATTTCGAGTTCCAGAAGCTGCACGGCATGGGCGACGACCTCTACGCCGAGGTCATTCCCGCGCACCGGCTCGACGTGCCCTGCCGGGTCTACGCGCCGGTCGGTTCGCACGAAGACCTGCTGCCCTACCTGGTGCGCCGCCTGCTCGAGAACGGCGCCAACTCCAGCTTCGTCAACCGCATCACCGACGAGAGCATCGCGATCGACGAGTTGATCCAGGACCCGGTCGAGACCGTTTCCGCGTTCGCCAGCATCCCTCACCCGCGCATTCCGCTTCCGGCCGATCTTTATCGCAGTTTCGGCAACGACAGGACCAATTCCATGGGCGTCAATCTCGCCAACGACCAGCAATTGCAGACCCTCGCCGCCGAAGTCAACGCCGCCGTCGGCGACTGGCGCGCCGCGCCTCTGGTGCCGGGCGCGACCGTGACCGGTCCGAACATCGCCGTGACCAACCCGGCCGACCGCCGCGAGACCGTCGGCCAGTGGCAGGCCGCCGACAGCGCCGCCGTCGAGCGCGCATTGAACAACGCGGTCGCCGCGCAGGAAGCCTGGAACGCGACCCCGGCCGCCAGCCGCGCCGCGATCCTCGAACACGCCGCCGACCTGCTCGAGCAGCGCATGCCGCAATACATCGCGCTGTGCACCAAGGAAGCCGGCAAGACCATCCCCGACGGCATCGCCGAAGTGCGCGAAGCGGTCGACTTCCTGCGCTACTACGGCCAGCAGGCGCGCAAGCTGTTCGCGCCGGAAGCGCTGCCGGGCCCGACCGGCGAGTCCAACACCCTGCACCTGTCCGGGCGCGGCGTGTTCGTTTGCATCAGCCCGTGGAACTTCCCGCTGGCGATCTTCGCCGGGCAGATTTCCGCCGCGCTCGCCGCCGGCAACAGCGTCATTGCCAAGCCGGCCGAGCAGACCAACCTGATCGGTTACTACGCGGTCAAGCTGCTGCACGAAGCCGGCGTGCCGGAAGCGGTGCTGCAGTTCCTGCCCGGCGACGGCGCCACCGTCGGCGCGGCGCTGACCCGCGACCCGCGCGTCGCCGGCGTCGCCTTCACCGGTTCGACCGACACCGCGCGCGCCATCAACCGCGCGCTGGCCGCGCGCGACGCCGCCATCGGCGTGCTGATCGCCGAGACCGGCGGCCAGAACGCGCTGATCGCCGACTCGTCCTCGCTGCCGGAGCAACTGGTCAAGGACGCGATCGGTTCGGCCTTCACCTCGGCCGGCCAGCGCTGCTCGGCCGCGCGCGTGCTGTTCGTGCAGGAAGACATCGCCGACAAGGTCACCGCCATGCTCGCCGGCGCGATGGCCGAGCTGAAGGTCGGCAACCCCGGCCTGCTCTCGACCGACGTCGGCCCGGTGATCGACGAGGACGCGCTGAAGATGCTCGTCGAGCACGCCGCGCGCATGGACCGGGAAGCGGTCAAGATCGCCGAAGTTCCGGTCGACGCCGACAGCGCCCACGGCAGCTTCTTCGCCCCGCGCGCCTACACCCTGAAGTCGCTCGACCAACTGCACAAGGAAGTGTTCGGCCCGGTGCTGCACGTGATCCGCTGGAAGGCCGACCAGCTCGACGCGGTGATCGATGCGATCAACGCGACCGGCTACGGCCTGACCCTCGGCATCCACTCGCGCATCGACGAGACCATCGAGCGCATCAGCGCGCGGGTCAAGGTCGGCAACTGCTACGTCAACCGCAACCAGATCGGCGCGGTCGTCGGCGTGCAGCCCTTCGGAGGCCAGAACCTGTCCGGCACCGGGCCGAAGGCCGGCGGCCCGCACTACCTGCCGCGCTTCACCACCGAGAAGACCATCACCGTCAACACCACCGCGGCCGGCGGCAACGCCTCGCTGCTGACCTTGGGCGATTGATTGCGATGGGTTGATCCTCGGCCGCGCCGAGGCGTGGTCCATTGAGCCGGACAACCGACACGGCGCGGCCTCAGGGGCGCGCCGTGTCCGTTTGGAGAGCTCGTCTTCCACCGTAGGAGCGGCGTAAGCCGCGACAGCCGATGCGGCGATCGGGGCGCAGCGGTCGCAGCGCGGCCATTCGGTCTGATTCGAGATCGAGTCCGCTTGGCCGGGCTTCGGACGTTACGCTGACATACGACTCTTCGGTTGGTCGCGGCTTGCGCCGCTCCTACCCAGAGCCGTCGCCGCTCTGCGACATCCATCGCATAACCGCATGCCCTTGCCGGCGCCGCGGCCGACGCCGCGTGCAAGATGGGCGCATCCGCCAGGGAGAAACGCCGATGTCCTGCAGACCTTTGTTGTCGGCCGCCTTGTTGTGCGCCCTGACCGCCTGCGCTTCGATCGCTCCCCTGCCGGTCAAACCGGATGACCCCAGCGCCTGCGGCGAACGCCGGCTCGACCGGGTGCTGTTCGGCATGAACAGTCCGTCCGGCCCGGTCGGCGACAGCCAATGGCAGGCTTTCCTCGCCGAGGTGGTGACGCCGCGCTTTCCCGATGGCTTGACCATCTACCAAGCGCAAGGCCAATGGCGCGGCGCCAGCGGCGAGATCGAGCGCGAAGACTCGCGCGCGATCGACCTTATCCACGCCGACACCGCGACCGGCCGCCAGCGCGTGGTCGAGATCGCCGACGAATACAAACGTCGCTTCCAGCAGGAAGCGGTGCTGGTGATCAGCCTGCCGGCGCGAGCCTGCTTCGCTCGCGACGAATTCGGCGCACCGCCCGCATCGCGGGCGAGCTGAGTCGCGGGCCCGGCCGGCACTGCAGGAGCGTGGCGGTGCATCGCACAGGAGGGCGCGCTCTCGCCGGGCCAGGATCGGCTGGGCTCGTCTGCCCCGCGCTCACCTCGCCGCCAGAGCTCACGCTGCCGAAACCGCACGCCTACCCATCGCGCTCACGCATCGCCTCAACGCTTGAAGTCGGTCGGCTGTTCGAGCTGATAGAAGGCGTCGCCGATGTCCTCGAGCTTGGCCGACAACAAGGCATGGGCATCGAGCACGCCGCGGTTGTAGAAATAGGCGCCGATCTCGTCGGCGATGAAATCGAGCATGAACTTGGCATCGAAACGGCCGATCGACTGCTTCAGCTCTTCGCTGAAGTAACGCTGCAGCTTGGCGACGATCAGCGCCTTTTCTTCGTTGGAAAACTTGATCTCGCTCATGCCTTGCGGTTCCTGGTGCTCGAGGGAGGGATACGGCGCCGTGTCGCGCCGGCGGTCGAAGTAAAGCCCGGACGAGTCGCAAAGGTTGCGCCGCACCCGGTCCGGGTTCACCGCGCCGAAGCCGCTTACGGCACCGCCGGCCCGTCGATGCGCGAGCTCCAGTCCTCCACCGTGCCGCGCGCGAGCCGCGCATCGACCAGCTTGCGCCAGGACGGCACCAGCGGCAGCGCCAGCGCGGCCTGCAATTCCTCGCGATCCAGGGTGCGCGTGTACAGCATCGTGGCGATGCGTTGCAGGCTCCATTGCGCCCACGGCCGTTCCACCAGGTCCAACACGTCGCCGGCCTCGACTTCGCCGGCTTCGAGCACGCGGTAATACCAGCCGGTACGGCCGCTGGCCTGTACCCGTCGCGCCATGTCGGCGACCGCGAAACGGTCGTTGAGCTTCCAGCACGGCTGGCGCGCCTGGCTGACTTCCAACAATGCCTTGCCGCAACGAAAACGGTCGCCGAGGCAGACCGCGGCTTCGGTCAGTCCTGCGCTGCTGAGGTTTTCGCCGAACGCCCCGGGGCGTTCGAGCAGCGCGTGCGGACCGAGTTCCTCGCGCCAGGCGCGGTAGTGATCGAAGGGGTAATGATGTACGGCCTTGTCGGGGCCGCCATGGACCCGACGGTCGCCCTGCTCGTCGCCTTCGAGCCCCATCTCCCCGATACGCACCGGCCCCGCGAGCGCGGTCTTGGCGATGGCGCTCATGCTGCCGGGCCGCGTATAGGGCTGCGCGCGCCCGCACAACAGCGTAGCGACGACGATGCGGCAGGAATCGGAAGAGACGTCGGCGCTCAAGGAGTCGTCCTGTGCCGCGGCCTGCGGCGGGCTGGAGGCGCGGCGAAGGCCGCAAACCGCCGCATGGCTCTGTGCCGGCGGCATGTGCAGGGATTTTCGCATAGGCGTCCGACGCGGGCATGGCGGACTCGACCGCTCGCCGAACCGGAGGCAAAAATCGCGGCCGAACATCGCCGGCGAATGCCTCAAAAAAAAAGCCCCGCCGAAGCGGGGCTTTCGTTTATTGCGATGCCGCGTCGATCAGAACTTGTACTGAGCGGCCAGGCCGAACAGGTCGGCGTGGCCCTTATACGAACCCTGCAGGGTCGAACCGCTGCTGGAGACCGTGTTGATGGTCGGGCTGTCGATGGTGATGCGGGTATAGGCCGCATCGACGCTCAGGTGCTCGCTGGCGGCCCAGGTCAGGCCGATCGAGTACAGGTTGCGATCGTTGTCGGGCAGGCGCGGGGTACGCGCATGATCGTTGGTCGGGGTTTCGTCGATCGCGATGCCGCCACGCAGGGTGAAGGTATCGCTGAGGTCGTACTCGGCGCCGAGCGCGTACATCATCGTGTCTTCCCAACCGAAGGCTTCGCTGGTGACCGGCGTGCCGTTGGAACGGACGATGTCGACCGACTGCAGCGAATGCCAATCGGTGGCCTGGATGTCGGCCATCATGCGGAACTGGTCGGTGAACTCGTACTGCAGGCTCAGCGTGTCGACGCTCGGCGTGGTCAGCTTGGCGCCGCCCGGACCGCTGTTGTACTGGGTGATGCCGCGCGCGGCGAACAGCGCGGAGACATTGCCCGGCTTGGTGAAGTCGATGGTGCCTTCCAGCTCGTGATCGATTTCCGAACGGTGCGAGTAGCCGATCGAGAACTTGTCGGTCGGGCGGAAGTGGAAGCCCAGCAGCCAGCCGATGCCGTAGTCGTCGCCCTTGACCTTGGCGAAACCGTCGTTCTTCTGCGGACCGAACGGCGCGGCGACCGGGTTCGGGGTCACGCAGGCGGCGACGCTGACGCGGCAGATCGCCGAGCCGAAGTCGACGGCGTTGGTCAGGGTGGCTTCGGCGCGTTCGTAGATCAGGCCGGCGCCGACCGAGAAGCGGTCGGTCAGGGCGACCGCGGCCGAGAAGGTCAGGTCGATGGTCTTCACTTCGGACTCGACGGCGTTGTAGCGGCCGACCCAGTCCTTGTCGTATTCGGTCTTCAGGCCGAACGGCGCGCTGAGGCTGGCGCCGAGGGTCAGCTTCTCGAACGAACCGGTCAGCGGCACCACCAGCGACAGCGCCGGAACCGGCGTCGCGTCGCCCGGGTCGCCGCCGTTGCCGCCGGTGAGCGGACGCGCCAGCGGGCTGCCGGCTGCGGCCGAACCGCCGCCGGTGAACTTGGCGGTCAGGTCGATGATGGTGATGTCGCTGCGGATCGTGGTGGAGTCCACGTTGACCATCGCCGCGGGGTTGTTCGACACCACGGCGGCGTCGTTCTTGGCCACGCCGCTGCCGGCGAAGCTGCGGCCCTGGTTGCGGATGCTGTTTTCGCGGATCTGGAAGCCGGTCGCACCGGCCGAACCGACACTGATGACGCCGGCGATGCCGAGCGCGAGTGCGGTCAGGCGGGAGATGCGTTGTGAGGGTTGCATGCGTGTAGTCTCCGTTGGAGTATTTTTTTCGTCTAACACGGCCGTATGCACGGTGCCGCGGGTTAGGCCCGGTTCCGCCGGAAACCCCTCCCGACGTACGACGCCGTATGCACTATAGCGCGGCTATTAACCGAACGCTAACAATACGCCCAAGACCGCAAACCCGTACCGTACCGATGTCGCAAAGCCACGCCCCACGGACGTTTCCGCCTTCCGGCCCCCCCCCGGAAGCCGGTCTCGCCGTGCCTGGCGGGCGGGGCTGAGGCCGTGTTCGTCGCCATTCCCTCGCGCGAGCGGACCCGGCTGCGCTGGGCCACCCCCTTGCTGTTCGCCCTGCTCTGGCTGTGCTTCATCGTCTCGGCGGTGGTGCTGCCGGACCCGGAGCAACGCCGGCTCATGCTCGAATGGGGAGCGCTGTCGGGCGGCTTGGCGAGCCCGCTGGCCTGGCTGGAGGCGATCCGAGACGGCAGCGCGCTGCGCCTGTTCAGCGCGCTGTTCCTGCACGCCGACTGGGCCCATCTGCTCGGCAACCTGGTGTTCCTGCTGATCTTCGGGCTGCCGGCCGAGCGCGCCATGGGCCCTTGGCGGCTGTTGGCGCTGTTCCTGTTCGGCGGCGCGGTGGCCAACCTGGCCGCGGTGATCGCGATCGGCACCCCGGACCGGCTGATCATCGGCGCGAGCGGTGCGGTCTCGGCTCTTATCGGCGCCTACCTGGCCCTGTTCCCGAACGCCAAGCTCGGGGTGGTGGTACCGCTGGGCCTGTTCCTGCAGTTCGTCAAAGTCCCGGCGCCGTTGCTGATCGGGGTCTGGGCACTGCTCCAGGTGGTCTTCACCTTCATCGGCCCGGCCTTCGGCGCGGTGGCCTGGTCGGCGCACCTGGCCGGCTTCGCCTTCGGCGGCGCGTTCGCCCTGATCGCGCGCGCCGGCATCGCCCGGCGGTTGCGGCGCAAGCGGGGCTACTGATCAAGAGCCGGGACTCGGGACTCGAACGCGTGGCCTGTGGTCAGCGATCCGGCTTGAGAACAGCAACAGCGACCCAATAATTTCGGGTTAGCCCTGAATCTAACCACCCGAGTCCCGAGTCCCGAGTCCCGAGTCCCGAGTCCCGAGTCCCCGAACCGCCATGGCCACCCTCTACAAAGTCACCTTCCTCAACGCCGGCAAGATCTACGAGCTGTACGCGCGCAAGATCGCTTCGGGCAATCTGTGGGGATTCACCGAAGTCAGCGAGTTGGTCTTCGACCTGCACGAGGGCCTGGTGGTCGACCCGACCGAGGAGCGGCTGCGCGACGAGTTCGGCAGCACCCGCGTGCTGCATCTGCCGATGCAGAGCATCGTGCGGATCGAGGAAGTCGAGCGCAAAGGCCAGTCGGCGATCCGCGACGCCACCACCGGCGAGAAAGTGGTGACGCCGTTCCCGCTGCCGGCCAAGCCGCGCTGAGCGCGGGCCGGCGAAGGTCCGCGGCGGTTCGAGCGCCGCAACGAAAGAACCCGGCCAGCGGCCGGGTTCTTCGTTTGTGCCGCGCCCTCCTGGCGCCGCGGTCGGCGACGCCGGCTTGACGAGGCCCGCTTGAACGAGGCCTGCGTCAGCGACGCGTGCTGTCGCCGGCCGCGGTCACCGCCGGCTTCTTGAGTTCGGCCAGGGCCGAGGCGATCGGCGCATCGCCTTCGAGCACTTCGCCGGCGTTGGTGCCGGGCGCGTCCTCTTCGTCGCCGTGCAGATGGCCGGGCAAGGTCGCCTCGCTGTAATAGCTCGGGCGCTTGTCGTCTTCGCTCTTGGCCGCGCGCAGCAGCACGTCGGGGATGATGCCCAGCGCCTGGATCGATTTGCCGCTCGGCGTGTAGTAGCGCGCGGTGGTCAGCTTGACCGAATCGCCGTTGTCGAGCGGCAGCACGGTCTGTACCGAGCCTTTGCCGAAAGTGCGGCTGCCGACCACGCGCGCGCGGCCGTTGTCGCGCAAGGCGCCCGCCAGCACTTCCGAGGCGCTGGCCGAACCGGCATCGACCAGGACCACCACCGGCGCGCCGTCGAGACGGTCGCCGGGGGTCGCGCCGAATTCGGCGTCGCTGATCGCGATGCGGCCGCGGGTGCTGACGATCTTGCCCTTCTCGAGCAGATCGTCGGCGATCTGCACCGCCGAGGTCAGCAGCCCGCCCGGGTTGCTGCGCAGGTCGATCACCAGGCCGCGCAGCTTGCCGCCGGCCTGGGTCTTGAGCTTCTCGAGCTGGCTCTCGAAATCGGCCGCGGTGTCGGCCTGGAACGCGCTGACCCGCACGTAGCCGTAGCCCGGTTCGAGCATCCGGCCCTTGACGCTGGCGACGCGGATGGTCTCGCGCGCGACGGTCACGTCGAAGGGTTTGTCGCGGCCTTCGCGCACGATCGTCAGCACCACCTTGCTGCCGGCCGGGCCGCGCAGGGGACCGGAGCTGTCGCCCTCGTCGACCTTGAACGGCTTGCCGTCGATCGCGGTGATCAGGTCGCCGGCCTTGATCCCGGCGCGCGCCGCCGGCGTGTCGTCGATCGGCGAGATCACCCGCAGGCTGCCGTCGGGCTGGCGCTGCAGTTCCACGCCGATGCCGTCGTAGGCGCCGCGCGACTGCTCGTCGAAATCCTCGGCCGCGACCTTGTCGAGATAGACGCTGTGCGGGTCGAGATCGAACAGCAGGCCGCGGATCGCCGAGTGCATCAGCTTGGCGTCGTCGACCGGTTCGACATAGGCCTGCTTGACCGCGTTGTAGACCGCGACGTAACGCCGGATCTCCTCGATCGGCACTTTCGAATCGCTGGCGTCCTCGCCCTTCTTGCCCTTCGCGGCGGCGGGTTTGTCCGCAGGCTTGCGGGCGGGTTTGTCGGCGGGCTGGTCCGGACCGGAATTTTCCGGCGCTTTCGGGGCCGGCGCGTCTTTGGCCGGCGCTTGGGTCGGCGGCACCGCCTGATCCTTTGCCGGTACTGCGTCCGGAGCCGGCGATGCGGCCGGCGCTTGCCCGGTGGGCGCTTGCGGCGCTGGCGCGCTCGACGGGGGAGTTTCCGGAGCCGGTTTTTCCGGGGTCTGTTTTGCCGGTTCCTGCGGTGCAGGCGCAGGCGCCTGCTGCACCGGCGGCTGCGCCGGCGCCTGTTGCGACAAGGCCGGAGCGGCGCCGAACGCGAGTGCGAGCGGCAGCAGACTACGCAAGGGATGACGCAGGGACATGCACGAAGCTCCGAGACGGGTACCGGTTGGACCGCCGCGGGCGGCCCGGGTTCGACCGGCTATCTGCGCACGTTAATCGGCGCGTTTGCAAGCTTTCGTTAAACGCGCGATCAGCGTCGCAGCCAGGTGTTCGGATTGACCGGCTGCCCTCCGCGGCGCAGCTCGAAATACAGGGCCGGGCGGCCATGGCCGCCGGAGCTGCCGACCGTGGCCACGGCCTCGCCTTTCCTGACCGTGGCGCCGGCGTCCTTGAGCAGGGCGTCGTTGTTGGCGTACAGGCTCATGTAGCCGTTGCCGTGGTCGATGATCAGCAGCAGGCCGTAGCCGGTCATCCATTCCGAATAGACCACGGTGCCGTCGCTGACCGCCTTGACCGTGCTGCCGGCGGCGGCGCCGATCAACAGGCCTTCGCTGCTGCGGCCGTCGGGCATGGTGCCGCCGAATCCGGCCAGCAGGGCGCCCGACACCGGCCAGCCCAGGCCACCGACCTGCGGCGGCGGCGCACTGGCGACCGCGACGGCCGGTTTGCGCGGCGCGGTCGTGCGCGTTGGTTTGCCC
>NZ_JBPKJP010000118.1:0-10591 GCF_051217035.1 Lysobacter sp. 1R34A | reverse complement strand
CCTTCGGGCCGACCAGCATGGCGCCGATCGGGAAGCCGCTGCCGAGCGCCTTGGCCAGGGTCACCACATCCGGCACGACCTCGTAACCGTGGCAGGCGAACAGGCGCCCGCGCAACGCGAGGCGGTGTGGCGGCAGCAGATGGCGATGACGGTGTCGAAGCGGCAGCGCGAATGGAGCCGCACCCATTTCGCCGCCTACGGTTACGGCTGGCGGCTCAGCGACGCCGATGGCTTGCTGAAGGTCTCGCACACCGGCACCCTGATGGGCATGTACTCGCTGGTGACGATGCTGCCCGAGCGCCGCAGCGGCTTCGTGGTACTGATCAACGGCGAGGCCGGCGAGGCGCGCAGCGTGCTCGATCAGGTCCTGAGCGAGCGCTACACGACGCCGGCCCGGACGCGTTCGGTCGCCTATTACGCCGATGCGCTGGAGCGCGAGGCGCAGGCGCCGGCGGCGAAGCGCGCGCCGGACACCTCGAAGCGCACGGCGATAGCGCCTGCGGCGCTGCGCGGTCGCCTGGGTCTGTATCGCGACCCGTGGTTCGGCGAGGCTACGGTCTGTGCGCGCGACGGGCAGGTCGAGTTCGCCGCCCGCAAGTCGCCCTTGCTCGCGGGTAAGATCGTGAGCGTCGGCAAGCGCCTGCTGGTCGACTGGAGCGCGGACGAAGTTGACGCCGAGGCCTGGCTCGACTTCGCGGCTGCGGCCGACGGCGCCGTCACCCTGACACTGGCCAAGGTCGATCCCGATGCCGATTTCAGCTACGACTATGAAGACCTGGCGTTCGTGCGGGTCGGCGATTGCCCCGGGGGCGAGAGCCGCCCTTGAGTTGGCCCTCGTCCTGGCGCTGAGCGCCTGCGCCGCCGGGCCCGCGCCGAAACCGCACAGTGTCGCCCCGCAGCTGTCGCCGGCGACCGATGCCGCCGCCGCGGGCATGGTCGAGATCCGCTCGCTGGTCCCGGACATATCGCTGGACATCCGTTACGCCGGCCGCGACAACTTCATCGGCCGTCCGGTCGAGGGCTACCAGGCGCCGGGCTGCTATCTGCACGAACCCGTCGCCCAGGCCCTGGCCCGGGTCGAACGCAGCCTGCGGCCGCAGGGCTTGAGGCTGCGGATCTACGACTGCTACCGGCCGGTGCGCGCGGTCCGGGACTTCGTCGCCTGGGCCGGCGACCTCGACGACCAGCGCAGCAAGCCGCAGTACTACCCGAACCTCGACAAGCGCGTGCTGCTCGGCGACTACATCTCGCCGACCTCGGGCCACAGCCGCGGCGCCACCTTGGACCTGACGTTGCTGGAGCTGCGCGACGACCGCTTCGAACCGATGGACATGGGCACGCCGTTCGACTTCTTCGACGAGACCGCGAACACCGCCTCGCCGAACGTCGATGCGCGGCAGCGATCGAACCGCGAACGGCTGCGCGAGGCGATGCGCCGCGAGGGTTTCGAGAACTATCCGCTGGAGTGGTGGCATTACACCTACAAGCCGGAGCCGACCCCGCAAACCGCGTTCGACTTTCCGGTGAGGTGAGCGGACGAGCTGCTGGTTCTCTGCTGTTTACGCGACGAGGCGAGGTGAGCCCGTTCGGTTCTCGGCATGGCGCTGCGATCGAGGCACTCGTACCTGTTGTTCGCCTTCCTCCCGACCCCTCTCCCGTGAACGGACGAGGCGCGTGGAGCGGACGACTATCGTCCGCTCACCTGCAAGCGAGAGGGCGGCTCAGAGCCGACGGCTTTAATCCACGCTTGCACAAGCGGGAGAGGGCCAGGCTGAGAGCAATGCGCAACCTCGACCGACGACGCCCTCAGCGATCGGGCTTCGCATCCGGCAGATACAGCTCGGCGATCCGCAACGCCAACCGATACGGTTCGGGATCGTTGCGGTTGCTCAACAGTACGACGCTCAGGCGCCGCTGCGGATAGCGCACGATCACGTTGCGAAAACCGATGCTCTCGCCGGAGTGCCACAGGGTCTCGCCGGTGATGCGCCAGCCGTAGCCGTAGGCGACCTCGGCCAGGTCGGTGGGGGTGTGCGCGCTGAAGGCCAGGTGCCGCGATGCGCCGCTGAGCAAACGATCGTCGTACCAGGCCGCATCCCAGCGGGCCAGGTCGTCGATGGACGAATAGATGCCGCCGTCGCCGAGCACGGCGCTGGTCGGGCTCTGGTCGGTGCGAGTCCAGCGGCCTGATTCGAAACTGTAGCCATAGGCGCGGTGCGCGACCTCGGACACGCCACGTTCGTAGGCGACGGTGTCGCGCATGCCCAGCGGCAGGAAGATCCGCTCGCGCAGGAAACCGGCGAAGCTTCGCCCGGACGCCTTTTCGACCGTCAGCGCGAGCAGGGCATAACCGCTGTTGCTGTAGCGATAGGCCTGGCCGGGGGCGAAGTAGGTGCGGTCCTGGCCTTCGAGGACGCGCAGCACGTCGCGATCGTGCATCTGCCGGTCGCGGTCGTCGAACTCCGGCGGCATGACGTCCTCGTAGTCGATCAGGCCCGAGGTATGGCTGAGGAGCTGGCGGATCGTGATCGCATCGGCGGCCTTCGGCAAGGAGGGCAGCCAACGCTTGATCGGGTCGTCGAGCCCGAGTTTGCCGTCTTCGGCGAGCAGCAGCACTGCGGCGGCGGTGAACTGCTTGCTGACCGAGGCCAGGCGGTAGTTGGTCCGAGGCGTCGCCGCAGTGCCGTCCTCGACCACCGCACGCCCGTAGCCGCGCCGCACTATCGGCCGGCCGTCGTGCAATACCAGCAGGGAGGCGCCGGGGCCGTCGCCCGTGTAGTCGCGCATCAGGGCGTCGACGCGTTCGGACCGGGCGAGGTCGCGGTCGGAGACCGACGGTGCGCCGGCGCAACCGGCGAGCAGGGCGGACAGCCCCAGGGTCAGGGTGATCGTTCGCATCGGTCGATAGTGCGACAGGGCGTGCGCGGCGGGAAGTGTCTTGTCGCGATGCAAGACTGCGTTACTGACATGCCGCCGTTCCCGCCAAGGCGGGCTCCGCTTACCTCGGCGGAGCCGAACGCCCAGGGCTTATTGGGGCACGGCCATGAAGTCTCTGGATCTCCGCCTCCGGGGGATGACGCGGAGGGCGCTGTAGCCCTGCCAGGTGCGCGCCGCGCAGGATTCACCCCGCCACCGGAACACTCCAGACCCGCTGCAGCGCTTATCAGTGCTTGCTATTAAATAGCGCGCTATGTAAATTGGCGGCCATGAAGAAGCCCACCGCCCGCGCCAGACCGCCGCAGCCGAGCCTGCTGCTCGACGAGCAGCTGTGCTTCGCCCTGTATTCGACCAGCCTCGCGCTCAACAAGGTCTATCGCAAACTGCTCGGCCAGCTCGGCCTGACCTATCCGCAGTACCTGGTGATGATGGTGCTGTGGGAGCGCGACGAGCTGACCGTGTCGGAGATCGGCGAACGCCTGTTCCTCGACTCGGCCACCTTGACGCCGTTGCTCAAGCGGCTCGAAGCCGCCGGTCTGGTCACGCGCACCCGCGCCGCCAGCGACGAGCGACAGGTCATCATCGAACTGAGCAGGGCCGGACGCGCGCTGAAAACCAAGGCCCAGGGCATTCCGCAAGGAGTGTCGTGCGCGGTCGAGGGTTGCTCCTACGAGCAACTGGCGCTGATCAAGCAACAACTCGAAAGCCTGCGCGAGAGTCTGATCAGAAACAGCTGAGCGATACCGGGTCGAACGATGCGGACGCGCAAGCCAGCCGCATCGCCCGCATCCGTAAACAGTACGAAATCCGTAGTTGTCCACATGTTCCAGGCGGGCCTGCCGCCCGCCGCCGTCCATCCAACCCCCACCGGAGTTCCATCATGTCGATCGAAAAAGTCCTCTACACCGCCCACGCTCACGTCACCGGCGGCCGCGACGGCCGCGCCGTCTCCTCCGACAACGCGCTCGACGCCAAGCTGACCACGCCGCGCGAACTCGGCGGTGCCGGCGGCGACGGCACCAACCCGGAGCAGCTGTTCGCCGCCGGTTACTCGGCCTGCTTCATGGGCGCGCTGAAGTTCGTCGCCGGCCGCGAGAAGATCGCGCTGCCCGCCGACGCGGCGATCGACGGCAGCGTCGGCATCGGCCAGATCCCGACCGGCTTCGGCATCGAAGTCGAACTGAAGATCTCACTGCCGGGCCTGCCGCGCGAACAGGCGCAGGCGCTGGTGGACAAGGCCCATGTGGTCTGTCCGTACTCCAACGCCACCCGCGGCAACATCGACGTGACCTTGACCTTGGTCTGACCGATCACGGCGATCCCGTGCCGGCCGCGATGCGTCCGGCACGCCGCCCAGGAGGATAACGGCCCGGCCGCGCATGCAGCCGGGCCGCTTTCGTTGCCGGCCTGTCTCGATGACGATGCATCCGTCCGTGCACCTGCACGGTGAGTTTCGGTGAGCTACATACAGCTGCCTGAATACGGGTGAGCGAACGTGAGTTCGCAATGCAGGCCGATCAATAAACTGCTACGCGATCGCACAGACTCGCCATGGCGTTTCGTTCTCTGCTGTCGCGAATCGGCTCACCCGCTGCACGTTGTCGATCATCGCTGTCGTTCGTAACTGTCGAAACAGGATCTCGTCGTTGTCGGATGGCCGGGCCAGCGCCCGGCCTCGTCGTTGGCACGGGCGTGACGCCGTTGTAATCGAAGGTCCTCGTCCTTCGATCGTCCCCGTCGTGCCGGCTTTGGCTAACGGAGGAACGGTTATGCCCGCAGATGCGCGTCGTCGTCTTCGCCTACATCCCCTCAGCCGCGGCATCGCACGAGCGATCCCGCTGCTGATCGCTTTGCAGATGTTCGCCGGCCAGGCCCAGGCCGCGTGCACGCCGGCCGTGCCGGCCGACGGCGCCACGGTCAGCTGCACCGGTGTGCCGATCCTGCTGCCGCCGAATCCGAACAGCTTCCTCAGCAACGCCAACAACCTCGACGTCACCGTCCAGGCCGGCGCGATCATGAGCACGCTGCCGGGCGGCACCGCGATGACCTTGGGCGGCACCGGCCTGACCCTCAACAACCTCGGCGCCATCGACGCCAATGCCGCCGGCTCGCTGGTGCTGGCGCGTGCGCTCGCGGTCGGCAACCTGATCGCCCCGACCAGCGGCAATGTCGTCATCAACAACCAGGGATCGATCGAAGGCACCTTCGACGGCACCTTCGGCCTCGGCGGCACGGCGATGCTGGTGGCCAACAGCGGCGCCACCACCGTTACCAACAGCGGCTCGATCGGGATGAGCGCGTTGGGTCTGTTCGATCCGGTCAATTCGGTCGCGGTCGCCATCTACGGCGGCGGCAACGTCAACTTCACCAACACCGGCACGATCACCGGCCGCGTCGCCTTCGCCAGCCCGGGCAGCGGCGGCAACGTCTTCGTCAACGCCGGCACGATCAACGGCAGCGTCTCGCTCGGCACCGCGCTCAGCAACGACACCTTCGTCGCGGTAACCGGCTCTTCGCTCGGCAACCCGCTGATTCCGCTGCCGCCGGTGACGATACCCACGCCGACCCTGCCGCCCGGGCTGCTGACCTTCGCCGCGACCGGCACGGTCGATGCCGGTGTCGGCGCAATCGACACCCTGGTGCTGCAGAACACCATCGCCGGCCCGGGTTCGGGCACCGGCGGCAGCGGTTCGATCTCGGCGCTGCAATACCTCAACTTCGAAAACCTGACCGTCAACAGCGGCACCTGGACCTTGAGCGGCGCGGTGGTTAGCGGCAGCGCGACCCTCAACGGCGGCTTGTCGATCTTCGACAACGCGCTGGCCTTCGGCAGTGGCGCCTTGACCGCGAACGGAGGTGCGATCCAAGCCTCGCTGCCGGGGCTGACCCTGGCGCAGAACGTCAACCTGACCGGCGGCTTGATCGTGCAAGGCCCTAACAGCCTGAGCCTCGGCGGCACCGTCAGCGGCGCCGGCGGCCTGATCAAGAACGGCACCGGCACGCTGTCGCTGCTCGGCAGCAACCACTTCAGCGGGGGCCTCGCGCTCAACGCCGGCGGTCTCACTCTCGGCAGCGCCGGCTCGCTCGGCACCGGCCTGTTCCTGGTCGGTGGCCCGGCGACGCTCAACAGCGCCTTCACCGGTACCTTGACCAACCAGGTGCAGCTCAACGGCGCGCTGAGTCTCAATGGCGCCGGCACGCTCACGCTCGCCGGCAACGTCAATGGCGCCGGCAGTCTGACCCTCAACAGCGGCGCGCTGGCGCTGACCGGCAGCAACAACTACAGCGGCGGCACCGTGCTGCAGGCCGGTTCGATCGATGTCGGCAACAACAGCGCGCTCGGCACCGGCACCCTGACCGTCAACGGCGCCGGCTCGCTCACCGGCGCGGCCGGCGTGACCCTGACCAACAACCTGGTGCTCAACAACACCCTCAACTTCGGCGCCGGCGGCGGTGGCGGCGCGTTGACCCTCAACGGCACGATCAACGGTGCCGGCGGTCTCAGCCTCGCTGGCGCGCCCGGGCTCACGCTCAACGGCAGCAACAATTTTTCCGGCGGCTTCAATCTCGGCGGCGGCGCACTGACGGTCGGCAGCAACACCGCTCTCGGCAGCGGCGCGGTGACCGTCAGCGGCGCCGGCACGCTGGACGCCAACACCGCGCTCAGTCTCGGCAACAACTTCAATCTCAATGCCGGGCTCGGCATCCTCGGCAGCAACGACCTCGCTCTCAACGGCAGCCTCGGCGGCCTCGGCGGCCTGACCAAGAGCGGGGCGGCGACCTTGAGCCTGGGCAACGCCAATGCGTTCGCCGGCGGCATCAACCTGCTCGGCGGCGGACTCAGTGTCGGCACCAACACCTCGCTCGGCCTCGGTACCTTGACCGTCAACGGCGCGGCGAATTTCACCTCCACCGCGGCGGTCAGCCTCGGCAATGCGGTGGTGCTGAATGCCGACCTCGGCATCGGCGGCGCCAACGACATCGGTTTCGGCGGGCCGATTTCCGGCGCCGGCGGTTTGGACTACGCCGGCAGCGCCACCTTGAGCCTCAACGGCGCCAACACCTTCGGCGGCGGTGTCGGCCTGGCCGGCGGCAGCCTCAGCGTCGGCAACCACCTCGCCCTCGGCACCGGCTCGCTCGACGTCAGCGGCGATGCCGGCCTCAGCGCCGGCGTGCCCGGCATCGCGCTGGCCAACGCGGTCAATCTCGCCGCCGGCACCACGCTCGCCCTGAGCGGCGCCAATGCGCTCGCGCTCAACGGCACCATCGCCGGCGACGGCGGTCTGTCGATCAACGGCAGCGGTGCTTTCACCCTCGGCGGCAGCAACAGCTTCGGCGGCGGCGTGTCGCTCGCCTCAGGCAATCTCCTGCTAGGCGCCGATGCGTCGCTCGGCACCGGCACGCTCGACGTCGCCGGCAACGCCAGCCTGGCCAGTACCGGAGCGGCCTTGAACATCGGCAACGCGATCAACCTCGGTGCCGGTGCCGGGCTCACCCTCGGCGGCACGGCTGATCTGAGTTTCGGCGGCACTATCGGCGGCGCCGGTTCGTTGATCAAGACCGGTGCCAGTGCAGTCTCGCTCAACGGCGCCAACAACTTCGGCGGCGGCTTCGACCTGCAGGCCGGCACCCTCAATCTCGGCACCGATACCGCGCTCGGCAGCGGCGCGCTGTCGGTCAACGGCGCGGCCACGCTCAATGCCAGTACCGCCTTGAACGTAAGCAACGCGATCAACCTCAACGCTGCGCTGAGCATCGGCGGCGCCAACGATCTCGCCCTCGGCGGCACCATCGGCGGGGCCGGCGGCTTGAGTTTCAACGGCCCGGCCACGCTCACGCTGAGCGGCGCCAACGTCTTCAACGGCGGCGTCGCGCTCGGCGGCGGCACCCTCGCGGTCGGCTCAGACCTCGCTCTCGGCAGCGGCGCGCTCAACGTCGGCGGCAACGCCGGCCTGACCGCCAGCGCGCCGAACATCGCCTTGACCAATGCGGTCAACCTCGGTGCAGGTACGACGCTCGCCATCAGCGGTGCCAACGCACTCTCGCTCGACGGCAGCATCGGCGGCGCGGGCGGCCTGGCGATGAACGGCACCGGCACGCTCGAACTCGGCGGCGCCAACCTGTTCGGTGGCGGCGTTGCGCTCAATGCCGGTACGCTCGGCGTCGGCAACAACCTCGCCCTCGGCACCGGCACGCTCAGCGTCGGTGGCGATGCCGAACTCACCGCAACCGCGCCTGCCATCGCCCTCGGTAATGCCATCACCTTGGCCAGCGGCGCGCAGCTGGGCATCGGCGGCAGCAACGACCTCGTGCTCAACGGCAGCATCGGCGGCCCCGGCGGCCTGGCCTTCGACGGCAGCGGCACCCTGACGCTCGGCGCCGCCAACACCTTCGGCGGCGGTTTCGAACTCGATGCCGGCACGCTCGCGCTCGGCAATTCCGCCGCGCTCGGCAGCGGCGCGCTGAGCATCGGCGGCAACGCCAACCTCAGCGCCGCGGTCGCCGGCATCGACCTGGCCAACGCGGTCGAGGTCGACGCCGGCACCGCGCTCAGCGTGACCGGCACCAATGCGCTGACCCTGAGCGGCTCGCTGATGGGCAGCGGCACCCTGATCAAGGCCGGGAGCGCCGCGCTGACTCTCAACGGCAATGTCTCCGGTTTCGCCGGCGGGCTGTCGGTGCAGGGCGGCACCCTCAACGTCGGCAATCCGATCACCGCCGGCTTCGCTTCCGCCGCCGGCACCAGCGCCAACTTCAGCGGCGGTGCCGACCAACTCAGCGCGGCCGGCGCGATTGCCGGCGCGGTGGATCTCGGCGGCGGCGACGACCGTTTCTACAGCAGCCTGGCGAACCTGGCCGGCATCACCGGAGCGATCAACGCCGGCGCCGGCAGCGACACCTTCGCCGTCGGCGGCAGCGGCGAGGGCAGCCTGCCCTGGGCCTCGCTGGCCGGCTTCGAGCAGCTCGACCTCGCCGCCGGCGGCAGCCTGATCCTGCCCGCCGGCGGCACCGCCAACTTCGCCGGCAGCGCCATCGCCGGCAACCTGGTACTCAACGGCACGCTCGCGGGAAATGCCGCGATCGCCGCGGGCGGCGCACTGATTGGGGACGGCGCGTTGACCGGCGCGTTGACGCTCGGCGGTACCCTCGCGCCGTCCGGCCTGGCCGGGGCGACGGGTGCGGCCGGCGGCAGCGGGTCGGTCGGCGCGTCGCTCAATGTCGCCAGCCTGGGTTTCAATCCGGGCGGTACCCTGCAAGTACGCCAGACCAGCGCCGGCGTCACCGACAGCGTGGTGGTCGCAGGCACGGCGAGCTTGAACGGCGGCCAGGTCGTGGCCATTCCGCAGGCCGGCAGCTACGCGCCGGTCACCGACTACCGCATCGTCGATGCCGGTGCCCTCAGCGGCGCCTTCACCGGCGTGTCGCAGACCGCTTTGCCGTTCCTCGACGCGACTCTGGTGACGATCGGCAGCGACGTGTTCCTGCGCCTGAGCGAACACGACGCCGGCGGCACCGGCATCCGCTTCAATCAGTTCCCCGGCCTGAGCGGCAACCAACAGGCGGTGGCCAATGCCTTGCAGACCATCGCCGACGCCGACAGCGGCCAGCTGCCGACCCTGATCGCGGCCGCGCGCGGCCTCACCGCGGCGCAAGCGCCGCGCGCCTTCGACACGCTCAGCGGCGAGACCTACGCGTCGATCGCCAGCGCCCAGCGCTACAACGCCGAGCAACTGCAGCGCAGCGTCGCGCGCCAGCTCGACCGGGTGCGCGATGCCGGGGTCGAGGACGAGGCCACCCTCGGCACCCTGTGGGCGACTGCGTACGGCGGCCGCGCCGAGTTCGACGGCGAAAGCCTGGCCGGCATCGACAATTCGCTGGCCGGTTTCGCGATGGGCCTGGACGGTTCGCCCGGCGCGAACTTCCGCTTCGGCGGCCACGTCGGCCTGGCTCACTCGAAGATGGAAACCGACCGCCGCGACGACCAGGTCGAAGCCGATCTGTTCAACGTCGGCATCCAATGGCTGTATGCGCCGGGCGGGTTCTGGACCCAGGGCGCGGTCGGCTACAGTTACGCCAGCTACGATGCCGAGCGCGAGATCGTGGCCGGCACCTTCAACACCCGCACCGATGCGCATTTCAGCGGCGACGGCGTGTACGGCCTGCTCGAAGCCGGCTGGCGCTGGGACGGCGCGAGCCTGCGCGTCGAGCCCCTGCTCGGCGTGTACTACAGCAAGCTCGAAGCGATCCGTTTCAGCGAGCGCGGCGGCGGCGACGCCGACCTCGTGGTGAGCAGCGACAGTTTCGACGCCACCACCGCCGGCATCGGCGTGCGCTTCTCCGGCATGCCTGGGCAGACCGAGCGCAAGTGGCGGCCGACCGCCGACATCCGCTACCTGCACGACCTGCAGGACGACCGGCCGTTCGCCCGCAATGCCTTCGCTGGCGCGACCGTGCCCGACTTCGGCGTCAACGGTTTCGCCGCCGAGCGCAATCGCTGGAACATCGGCCTGGGCCTGTCCTACCGGCTCAGCCCGGTCAGCAGCGGCTTCATCGAATACCGCGGCGACCTCGGCAGCGACGATCGCGCGCATTCGCTCAACCTGGGGCTGCGCCTGGGCTGGGGCGGCACGCCCGCGGTCGCCGCGGCGCGCGC
>NZ_JBPKJP010000117.1:0-10888 GCF_051217035.1 Lysobacter sp. 1R34A | reverse complement strand
GCGCTGGCCGGCACCGCGATGCGTTCGGCCAGGGCGCGCTTGGCCAGGGCGCGCGCGGCGCTGCGCCAGTCGTCGAGGGCCTCCTCGAGACGGTCTTCGTCCTGCGGCCCGTCCTGCAGCAGGTCGGCGAGGCGGCGCGGGCGGCCGTTGCGCAGGCCTTCGCGGGCGGTGCGGCCGGCCTCGGTCAGGCGCCAGGCCCAGGCGTGGGTGTCGGGCAGCGCTTCGCCATGGCGCAACGGGCCGGGCAGGGCGGTCGCCAGGACCTCGCCGAGCGGCGCATGGGTGTAGCGGGCCAGCCACCGCAACGAGTCGAACAGCTCGCCGTGCAGCAGCGGGTCGGCGTCGATCCGGCCCAGGGCGGTCTTGAGCGCGGCCGGGTCGGCTTCGTACTCGGGCGCGCCGGTCTCGGCGACCACCCCGACCAGTTCGCGGCGGCCGAACGGCACCCGTACCCGGTGGCCGACCGCAGTCCCGGCTTCGCCGTCGGCCTGGCCGGCGGGCGGGAGGTAGTCGAACAGCCGCGGCAAGGGCAGCGGCAGGGCGACGCGCCAGACGGTCGCGGGCGGCGGAAAGAGGGCCTCGGGCATGGCGCCAGTCTAGCGACCGCGAACGATCGGCGGCAGCCGAAGGAGTTGCGGGGCATAGCTCGCGGTTACGTGACAATAATCACGTAAGTTGCGGTATACGAAAGGAAAACCCCCTTATCCACACGGGCTGTGGATAAATCTGTGCATGGCGGGTCGGCAGCGAGGCGCGAGAGCGTTGAAATAAGCCCTCGGGTTAGGTTGGTGAAAAAAGTGCCAACGCGGTTATTTGTATATTTATCAAGATCTTAGTCGTGAAACATGGCTGTCATGCGGTTCCCGGCGGCGTCGCCCCGAGGCTTGATGACGTTTCCATTACTGCTGTGCACAACCACTTTTGGCCATAAGCCGCGTCCTGCTTCGCGCTGGCGCGCGTCGGCGGTTTGTCAAGCGGTTTTGCGGGCCGCCAGCCTCGCTATGATGGAGCGTATGGTGAAGTCGTCCCGATGAGTTCCAGACCCCCGGCCGCAGGCCCTTCCGCCCCCCGGCAAAACGCTCCGGCAGCCCTTTCCGCCTTCCTTCGCGGAGTCGAACGGCGCGGCGCAGTGCTGGCCGAATTGCAGGCCGGCGATGCCGCCGCCGGCGACGCCGCGCTGGCCTCGGCGATGGCCGGTTTCCGCCAGGTAGCCGCCGAAGCCCCGCTCAGCGACTGGCCGACCCGGTTCTGGGCGCTGTTGCTGGCCCAGCCCGGCCTGCGCCACCGCACTCCGGTTGCGATCGCGGTCGAGGCTACGGACCGTCTCGCCGACCTCGGCAGTGGCCCGCGCGCCGCGCTGCTGCTGCGCCTGGCCGCCGGGCTCGGCGAGGGCGAAGCCGCCGCGGTGCTCGGCGTCGCCCCGGGGACCTACCGACTGGCCCTGCAACGCGCCCTGCCGCGTCATGCCGACGGCCGCGCCGATCCGCAGGCCTGGCAGCAACTGCGCGAGCAGGTGCACCGCCGGATCAAGACCCTGCCGGCCGAACGCCTGGCCCGGCTGGGCCAGGTCCGCGAGGCGGCCTTGCAGGGCGTGGCGGCAGCGACCGGCCCCGGCGCCCCTGCGAAGGCTGCGCCGCGCCCGCGTCCGCGCTGGCTGTTGCCGGTGCTATGGGGCCTGCTGGCGCTGTGCGCGCTGGCGTTCGCGGCGACCTTCTGGCCGTTCGGCGGGCTGGCCGGCGGCTGGCTTGGCGGTCCCGGCGGGGTGCGGATCAGCGCCCTGCCCGATGCCGCCGCCCCGGCCGAGCGCTACAGCCACGAGGCCGGACTGGTCGCCCACCGCGATTTCGAGCTGCTCGCCGATCCCGCCGGCCAGGCCGCGGCGAACGAGGTCGACTTCCACAGCTGGCTCGCCGCGCGCGACGCCGGCACGATCCCTTCGCTCGCGCCGCCGCCGCTCGATGCCGCGGTCGCGCCGGAAACCCCGGCCGCGGCGCCGGCACCGGGGGCGCAACATCATGAGTCCGAAACCGACGGCCTGGAGAGCAGCGATGCGCCCCAGTGACCGTCACCGTCGCGGGCTCGGCGGCCTGATCCTCGCCGTGGCGGCGGTGTTGGCCCCGGCCGCGGCCTTGCCGCCCGACCTGGGCGAGATCCTGCAGCGACTGCCGCCGCCGGTGCAGGCGCGCTTGCGCGAAAACGGCCAACGCTGGGCCGGCTGGAACCGGGACCAGCGCCGCGACTTCAACCACCGCGCGGCGCAATGGGATGCGTTGAGCGCGCAGCAACGCGGCGAGCGCCGCGAACGCTATCAGGCCTGGCAGGCGCTGAGCGCCGCAGAACGCGCCCAGGTCCAGGCCGCGGCGGCGCGCTACGCCGCACTGCCGCCGGACCAGCAACTGGCCTTGCGCGCGCAGTTCGACGCGCTCGACCGCAGCGAGCGCCGCGGCTGGCTGCTCGGCCCCGCGCTCGGCGCCGATTACCCGGCCCTGCAGCCGTTGCTGGCGCAGATGCCCGAGGGCCAGCATGCGGCGATGCGCGCGGCCTTGCGCGCGATGACGCCGATGCAGCGCAAGGACCTGGCGGTGCTGGTCCAGCGCACCCCGCCGCACGACCGCCAGCGCTTGCGCAGCGGGCTGCTGTCGACCCCGGCGCCGAACCGCGGCGCCTGGCTCAGCGACGAACTGCAGCGCTGAGCGGCGTGACCGCGGTGGCGGCGGCAAACCTTGTTGCATCGGCGGTCGCCGAGGCCTGCCAGCGTCGTTGTCACCTTCCGCGGGGCCTGCGCGCATGATCGTCGAATACCTTCGCTACACCCTCGCGCCCGACGCCTGCGAGGCGTTCGAGCGCGACTACGCGCGCGCCGCCGCCGTGTTGCAGGCTTCGCCCTATTGCCTGGCCTACGAGCTTTCGCGCTGTGTCGACGAGCCGCATCGCTATCTGTTGCGGATCGAGTGGGACAGCGCCGAGGGCCATCTGCAGGGTTTTCGCGGCAGCCCGGAATTCCGCGACTTCCTCGCCGCGATCCGCGGCTACATCGGCGCGATCGAGGAGATGCGGCACTACGCGCCGACGGCGGTGGCGGGCGCCAAAACAACGAGAGGGTGAGCGTCGCGCCGTCGCCATTGGCCGATTGGCGCGGACGCGTCGCCGGTCAGCGCGGCAGCGTGCGCAATACCCGGCGCGAGGCCCTGAAGCGGCCGTCGAAGCGCGCCATGCCGTCAGCGCGCAGCCGCGACGCATGCTCGCGCAGGTAATCCTCGAGGGCGGCCGGGTCGCGCAGGCGGTAGCGCACGCACAGGGCCACGCGGCCGTCGGGCGCCGCGGGCTCCAGGATTTCGTGCAGGTCGGCGCCGAGAAAGCCCGGCAGCGCGCAGATCTCGGCGATGTGCGGACGCAGCCACTGCAGATAGGCCTCGGCGATGGAGGCGTCGAGATCGAGGTCGACCTCGTAGATCGTTTCCCCGCCCGGGCGCCCGCTCACATCCGCACCACGGCGGCCACCATCAGGATCATCGCGGCGAAGGTGAACAACACGAAGTACAGCATGCCGATCACGCTGTAGCGCAGCAGGGTCAGCAGCCAGCCGTTGCCGTACACGCGCTTTTGCATGATCAGCAGATAGATCGGCATCCACGCCCACAGCAGGCCGATGCCGGTTCCGCTGATCCAGCCGAACGCGCTCCAGTGCGGCGTGATGGCGTTGCCGAGCATCATCAGCACGAAGATCGCCAGGATCGACAGGCACAGGTAAACGTGGCTGTACAAGGCGACCGCCAGATGTTCCAGATAGCCGCGGCCCGAGCCCAGGTAGGCGAGTTTCAGCAGCAGGGCGAACAAGGGCACCATCAGGAACAGCGCCGACGGCACCGCGCTGAGCAGCTTGTGGAAATAGCGCCAGGGTTCTTTCTGCAGCAGTTTGAAATTGGCCTCGCCGCGGCCGACCTGCTTGTTGAGCCAGTCGTTGGCGAACTTCGGCCACCAGGTCACGGTCAGCGGATTGGTCTGCGCGTTCCAGGGCTTGCCGTTGAACGACAGCGGGTCGCCGATGTCGTTGCAATCGGCTTCGCCATAGCGGTCGTGATCGGACTCGCGCGTCGCCCGGCCTTCGCTGGCGACGGCGTGAGCGCTTTGCAGCCGGGCGATGCGGCAGCCGGCCTCGGCGTTGATCCGGCGGATGCGGCTGCCCAGTTCGAGCGCCGGGTCCGACTGCGGCGCCAGCTTGGCCAACTCGGCGCGCAGAGGCGCGATGCGCTCGTCGCGCGCGGCTTCGACTTCGGCCAGGGTCTTGGCCGCGGCCAGCGCGTCGACCTGCGGGACCAGCCCCTCGCGCCGGCCTTCGGCCTGCTGCGCGGCGACCTGGGCGCCATCGAGCCCCTGCGCGACCCGCAGCGCATCGATGCGCTTGTCGGCCTGGCGGTTGAGATTCCGGATCGACACCTCGATCGGGTTGCGCGCCTGCGCCGGCACCGCATCGGCGGCGGCCTGCAGCTCGGTCACCGTGCGCGTGCGCAAGGCCTCGACCTCGGCGATGCTCTCGGCCCGCTTGATCGCCTTCTTGCTGTTGCCCAGTCGTACGGTGGCGCCCTGCGCGTCGTCGAACTGGATGAGATTGCTGTTCTCGTCGATGTGGATCGCGAACTGGGCGACGAAGAAGGTCAGCACCGAGACGATCACGAACAGGCGCAGCGGCGCGACGTAGCGCACGCGGTGGCCGCCGATGTAGTTGCGGGCGACCCGCCCCGGAGACAGCAGATCGCGCAAAGTGCGGAAAATGCGCCCGTCCAGGTGCCAGAACGACTCGAACACTTCTTCCAGGGCGTGGCCGGCGTGGCGGATCGGGTTGACCACCGACTGGCTGCAGTGATGACAGTAATGTCCCTGCAACAAGGTCTGGCAGTTCTCACAATGGGTCAGGTCGCCGTGGCCGCGGGCGGTTTGGGATGAAGAGTCGCTCATCTGGAATCGATCAGGCTCCCCGGCCTTCACTTTCGAGCGGGTAAGATAGCCGTCCGCCGCGACCCGGCGCCAGCGCCCTAGACCGGATGCGCGGCCGCAGTCGTGCTGTTGGTCCTCTCCCATGTCCGCGTCATCGCCTTCCCTTTCGCGCGCCGGTCTGGCCGCGGAGATCCGTACCACCGTCGTCCTGGCCGCGCCGCTCGTCGCCGGCCATGTGTCCACCGGCCTGATCGGCTTTGTCGACAACACCCTGGCCGGCCACCACAGCACCACCACCCTGGCCTCGGTCACCATCGGCACCGCCTTGTGGTGGCTGCCGATGATGGTGCCGATCGGCACCCTGCTGTCGGTGCCGCCCTCGGTGTCGCAACTCGAAGGCGCCGGCCGCCGCGGCGAGATCGGCGGCCTGTTCCGCCAGGCCCTGTGGATGGCGGTGCTGCTGAGCGTATTCCTGTTCGCGTTCCTGACCCTGATCCCGCATGCGCTCGCGGCGATGGGGATCGCCGCGGAGATCATTCCCGGCGCGCGCGACTTCCTGCACGGCATCCGCTGGGGCGTGCCGGCGCTGACCCTGTTCTTCTGCATGCGCTATCTCAGCGAGGGCCTGCACTGGACCTTGCCGACGATGCTGCTCAGCGCCGGCGGCCTGCTGGTGCTGCTGCCGCTCGGCTACGTGCTGACCTTCGGCAAGTTCGGCCTGCCGGAAATGGGCGCCGGCGGGCTCGGCATCGCTTCGGCGGCGATGCTGTGGGTGCAGGCGATCGGTTTCTTCCTGGTGCTGCGCAAGGCCAAACGCTTCGCCGACCTGCGCCTGTTCGAGCGTTTCGACCCGCCGCATTGGCCGACCATCCGCGGCCTGCTCGCGACCGGCCTGCCGATCGGCGTGACGGTGCTGATGGAAGGCAGTCTGTTCATCGTCACCGCGCTGTTGATCGGCCGTCTCGGCGAAGTGCCGGCCTCGGCGCACCAGATCGCGATCAATCTGTCGGCGCTGTGCTTCATGGTGCCGATGGGCCTGGCCGAGGCGACCACGGTGCGGGTCGGCCATTCGCTGGGCCGGCGCGACTACCACGGCGTGCGCAACGCCGCGTTCGCCGGCTACGCGATCGTGGTCGGCACCCAGTTGCTCTCGGGGCTGCTGCTGTTGACCGCCAACGACCTGCTGGTGAGCTTCTACACCGCCGACGCCGCAGTCGCGACCCTGGCCGCTTCGCTGCTGCTGTACGCGGCCGCGTTCCAGTTCCCGGACGGCATCCAGGTGCTTTCGGCCGGCGCGTTGCGCGGGCTCAAGGACACTCGCATGCCGATGATCCTGGCGGCGCTGGCCTATTGGGGCGTCGGCATGCCGGTCGGCGCCGGGCTCGGCCTGGGCCTGGGCTGGGGCCCGAAGGGCATGTGGATCGGCCTGATTGCCGGCCTGACCGTGGCCTCGGTACTGCTGTGCACGCGCTTCATGCGCTCCAGCCAACCCGAGCGCCTGGCCCGGCGCATGGCCGAGGAATCGCCGCACGAAGTCGACCCCCGCGAGACCGGCTGCACCCGCGAAGCCTGAACGACAGGGCCGTTAGAAGCCCGTTACCGCTTGAAAAACTGCGTTACGAATGGCGGATGAAACCCGGCGCCGCGCCGGGTTAGTCTGCCCCGGTACACATGGAGCCTGTGCAATGAACGATACCGCCCCGCGTCGCGGCCCCCTGGCCCGTTTCTTCGTCGGCGCCTGGGACACGATGAACTTCACCCGCCGGTTGATCTTCAACCTGGTGTTCTTCGGCTTGTTGTTCGTGTTCCTGATCGCCGTGGTGTTCGGCGGCCGCGCACAGCCCCTGCTCGAACGCACCACCCTGGTGATCGCGCCGGAAGGCAACCTGGTCGAGCAATACAGCACCGACCCGGCCTCGCGCGCCCTCGGCCGCGTGTTCGGCGACAAGGACGAGGAAGTGCAGCTGCGCGACCTGTTGCGCGCGCTGGACGCGGCCAAGGACGACAAGCGCATCGAGCGCGTCGTGCTGCGCCTGGACAAGCTGCAGACCTCGGGCATGGCCTCGATGCGCGAGCTGTCCGCGGCGGTCGCGCGGCTGAAGGCGAGCAAGAAGGAAGTCATCGCCTTCTCCGAGAGCATGGATCAGCGCCAGTACCTGATCGCGGCGCAGGCCAACGAGGTGTTCCTCGACCCGATGGGCGGGCTGCTGCTGGAAGGCCTCGGCCGCTATCGCCAGTACTACCGCGAAGGCCTGCAGGACAAGCTCGGCGTCGACGTGCACCTGTTCCGCGTCGGCGAGTTCAAGTCGGCCGCCGAGCCCTTCATTCTCGACGCGGCCTCGGACGAGTCCAAGACCGCCGACCTGTTCTGGATGAACGACCTGTGGTCGCGCTATCTCGGCGACGTGGCCAAGGCGCGCAAGCTCGATCCGGCCCAGCTCGCCGCCGGCATCGACGAGTTGCCGCAGCGCCTGGCCGCGGTCAAGGGCGACCTCGGCAAGTACGCGGTGCAGCAGAAGCTGGTCGACGGGCTGAAGACGCGCGAGGAAGTCGACACCCTGCTGACCAAGCGCGGCGTGGCCGATGAAGACGCCGAAGGCGGCTTCCGCCAGATCTCGTTCGAGTCCTATGTCGCCGGCCTCGACCGCGTGGTGAATCCGGCCGACACCCGTCCGCAGGTCGCCATCGTCGTCGCCGAAGGCGAAATCTCCGGCGGCGAGCAACCGCCGGGCACGATCGGCGGCGTCTCCACTGCGGCCCTGCTGCGCGAGGCCCGCGACGACGACCACGTCAAGGCGCTGGTGCTGCGGGTGGATTCGCCCGGCGGCGAGGTGTTCGCTTCCGAGCAGATCCGCCGCGAGATCGTCGCCCTGAAGGCCGCCGGCAAGCCGGTGGTGGTGTCGATGGGCGATCTGGCCGCCTCGGGCGGTTACTGGATCTCGATGAACGCCGACAAGATCTACGCCGATCCCTCGACCATCACCGGTTCGATCGGCATCTTCGGCATGATCCCGACCGTGCCGCGCGCGCTGGAGAAGATCGGCGTGCGCACCGACGGCGTCGGCACCACCCGCCTGGCCGGCGCCTTCGACATCACCCGTCCGCTGTCGCCGGAAGTCGGCGCGGTGATCCAGAACGTGATCGACAAGGGCTATGCCGACTTCACCGGCCGCGTCGCCAGCGCGCGCAAGCGCCCGGTCGCCGACATCGACGCGGTCGCGCGCGGCCGGGTCTGGAGCGGTGCGCAGGCCAAGGAGCGCGGTCTGGTCGACGCCCTCGGCGGCCTGCCCGAAGCGATCGCCGACGTCGCCGCCCGCGCCAAGCTCGGCAAGGCCGAGGACTACCGGGTGCGTTACGTCGAGAAGATGCCGACGCCGTTCGAGCGCTTCTTCGCCAGTTTCGCCCAGAGCCGCGCCGGCGCGGCGCTGCTCGGTCAGTCCGATCTCGCCCGTGGTCTGCTCAGCGAGGCGATGCCGCAGGCGGCCGCCGACCTGCGCTTCCTGCAAGGCTCGATCAAGCCGACCGGCGGCGTGCCGATCAAGGCCCTGGCCTACTGCTTCTGCGAGCTCTGAGCGGGCAGGGTTCGTCAGTTCGCAAGACCGGAGCGCAACACCGAACGGGCCGCATCGCGGCCCGTTCGTTTTTGTCCGCGCCCCGGCCTCAGCCGCCGGCGGCCTCGATCGCCGCGCGCTGTTGCTGCGCGGCTTCGTCGACCGCGTGCTCGGTCGACTTGGCCTGCTCGATCGGGCGCTCGATGGCCTCGCGCATCTGCGCGGCCTGCGGCTCGACCGGCCGTTCCTTGTCCGGCGGCTGCGGCTTGGAGCAGGCCGCCAGCGC
Source organism: Lysobacter sp. 1R34A (assembly GCF_051217035.1). Lineage (NCBI taxonomy): Bacteria > Pseudomonadati > Pseudomonadota > Gammaproteobacteria > Lysobacterales > Lysobacteraceae > Lysobacter > Lysobacter sp. 1R34A. Next base: position 2,116 of record NZ_JBPKJP010000117.1, on the reverse strand, counting down.
GCACAGCAGCGCGGCGCTCGCCAGGCAGGCGGTGGCGGTCGGTACGATCCGTTGAGGCGTCATGGCGGGCTCCTGGGTCGGCGAACGCCGTTATGCTACGCCCGTCGCGCAGCCCGCGCGTCGATCCGAGACTGATCTGGAGGACGGCATGGACCCGAAGCGTTGGCGATTGGACGGACAGCTTGCGCTGGTGACCGGCGGCAGCGCCGGCATCGGCCGCGCGATCGCGCGCGAACTGCTCGGTTTCGGCGCCGACGTGCTGCTGGCGGCGCGCGACGCCGCGGCGCTGGAATCGGCGCGCGCCGAGCTGCTCGAGGACTTTCCCGAGCGCGAGGTGCAGGGCTTCGTCGCCGACGTCGCCGACGACGAACAGCGCCGCGAACTGCTCGACTGGGTCGAGGATTTCGGCGAAGGCCTGCACATTCTGGTCAACAACGCCGGCGGCAACCGCAGCAAGCCGACCAACGACTACACCGAGGACGAGTGGCGGCAGATCTTCGAGATCAACCTGTTCTCGGCCTTCGAGCTGTCGCGTTACGCGCATGCGCTGCTGACCCGCCACGCTTCCTCGAGCATCGTCAACATCGGCAGCGTGTCGGGCAACCTGCACGTGCGCACCGGTGCGCCGTACGGCATGAGCAAGGCGGCGATGCACCAGATGACCCGCAACCTCGCGGTCGAATGGGCCGAGGACGGCATCCGCGTCAACGCGGTGGCGCCGTGGTACATCCGCACCCGCCGCACTTCCGACAAGCTCGCCGACCCGGATTATCTCGACGAGGTGCTGCTGCGCACGCCGCTGGGCCGGATCGGCGAAGCCGAGGAAGTCGCCGCCGCGGTCGCTTTCCTGTGCCTGCCGGCGGCGGGCTACATCACCGGCGAATGCATCGCGGTGGACGGCGGGTTCCAGCGCTACGGGTTCTGAGCGCGTGGGCATCCGCGGACCGGCCCCCGACCTGCTGCGTCTTCGGACGTATCCGGCGCCGGCGCATGCGCCGAGGCGAAGCGCGACAGCGGACGTATCGGCTGCGGGCCCGCGTTGCTACTACTGCGTGGATTACGCCGCCGTTGCGTCGTCGGCGCCATGACGCCGCAACGCCCCGCCGCGCGACTTCACGGAGCGGCGGATGCCTTGCCGCAGGTGCTCTCGCCGACGATGCGCTGGATCCGCGCGACTTCGGCGGCGGACGCGTCGCGGCTGTCGCTGCGGCCGAAGCGCAGGGCCGACTCGGCTTCGCGCAGGCGTTGTTTCCAGTTTTCGCACAGCGCTTCGTCGGGCAGGCGCTGGCATTGGTCGTCGACCATCTGGCAGGCCACGCCGGCGCCGGACGCGGAGGTGCCCAGGCCGGTGGTCTGCAGCGTCGCGCAGCGCTGCGGCGGGCGGCCGTCGTCGCTGAGGTAACGGCCGTTGTCGTAGGTGCGGCATTCGAACAATACCGGCGGCGGCAGCCGGTCGCTGTCGGCGATGTTGGATCTGGGCGCGACCGGCTTGGCCGTCGGCGGCCGGCTCACCGACGGCAGCTGCGAGGACACCGGCGGGTGCGGCGGCGGGGCGTTGCCGGATGCGATCGGCGGTACCGGCGAGGTGATGAACAACGGCGGCGCCGCGCTCGACGGCGCCGAATCGATCACCCGCTTTTCCTGGCTGCTGCCTTTCGGGCACGGCGTGTCGTTCTGCACGGTCAACTGGCCGAGCGCGTCGGTGCAGCGGTAGATCACGACCTTGCCCGGTTGGGCGGACACGCCGGCGCAGGCCAGCAACAAGACGGGCAAGCACCACCACACACGCATCAGTAAGCTCCGCAATCGGCGTTCAGGCGCGCATCGATGCCGCGCTGTTCTTGGGTGATCTGGGCGCGCTCGCTCTGCAGCGCGCTGTTGTAGCGGCGGTCGCCTTCGTAGCGGCGGTCGCGCAGGCGGCTGCAGACTTCCTGCTGCGGCAGTTGCTGGCATTCGTCGCGCACCAGCTGGCTGCCGTAGTAGACGCCGTAACCGTAGTCGTAGCCGCCGGAATAATACCCGCCGGAGCGGGCGGTGCCGGCGTAGGCGACGTTGCCGTGGCGCCCGGCGATGGCGATGCGCGCGCCCGGGTCGCCCAGGCGCGGGGTCGGCGCGC
>NZ_JBPKJP010000116.1:0-11362 GCF_051217035.1 Lysobacter sp. 1R34A | reverse complement strand
CGGTGGCCGCCCCGGCGGCGGCCGCGGTCCGCGCGGCGGCGCCTGAACCAAGCGCCAGACCGGTTGAAGCAAGACACGACAAAGGGCGCCTCGGCGCCCTTTGTTTCTAGGTATCCCGGCCGTCGCCGAACGGTGGGCCCCACCCGCTTCCGCCCAGGCTTAGCGCCACCGCTTCCAGGGTAGGAGCGGCGCAAGCCGCGACCGCGCAGTAGCCGTTCGCATCGCAACGACATGGCGCCCGCGCACTCGAACCTGACGCACTCACCACCGCGCAACTGCCTCAGCTGCTCACTGGCCCGTCTCCGCGCCACCGCTTCAAGGGTAGGAGCGGCGCAAGCCGCGACCGCGCAGCGGCCGTTCGCACCGCAACGAGATGGCGCCTGCGCACTCGGACCTGACGCGTACACCGCGGCACTACAGCCACGATCCGCATCCCGCCGAGGCGTATCCGCACTCCGCGAATCTTGGATCGAAACCACGCCCGCGACACCAGCGCATCTCGCGCTATCCAATATGCGCTCGCAGCAAAATCGTTCGTTCCAGCCTGGCGTCGCATACAGCGCCGAACAATCTCGTGCAGGTCCAGATGGCACATTGCATCTTCGAGATCGTTCGCCATCGATGCGAAAACAAGCGCAATCCCGCCCACATTGCGACTGCCATCGCGATATCCGCGCCATCGGCGGGCCGGTACGAAACCCGTTGCGGATGCGAGGTTTCGTTTCGCATCGCTCATAAAAAACTCGGCCTCGAAACCATAAAACCACGGCACTTTCGTTTCCGTTGTTCCTGTTGACGGGTGCCGGCAGCGCATGCTTAATCGAAAACGCGCTCCAACGCAGTCGCAAATATCCGACTGGATGCGGAACCACCGATACCGCAGACGCGGCCTCGGCGTCTGCAGCGGGCCATGCGCATCGCCGACTGAGGCTGTCGATCGAATCCGAATCCAAATCCGCCAAAATCCCGCCGTAATCCCGCCGAAGAATCCAAGCGATCCATCCCAATGCCGCATGAACCGCGGCCTGGACCGATGCTGCCACGACGACGCCGACATCTCGCCGCCGGCAGTCCGCAACCGTCGCCGATAGGAGTCCGTATGCGCTACGCGAAGATCGTCCTGTTACTGATTTTTCTCAGCCTGCACGGCACCGCCGCGGCCGTCGTCGCCGGCGGCATGGTCGCGATCGACCGCACCTGGCCGAGCAAACCCGGCGGTTACGCGGATATGGACTTCGCCATCGCCATCACCCAGGAACCCGGCTACAACGGACGCACCTACTGGGCGCATCAGTTCTGGCTCGACAACGGCGATGGCGGCTACGTCGGCCTGCAACACCGCAGCAACGCCGACAAGGCGCTGAATTTCTCGATCTGGCAAGCGACCGGCTGGGTCGCCGAAAGCGGCACCTTGTGCAGCCACTTCTCCCACGAGGGCAGCGGCGTGCAATGTTGGGTCGCCTACCCCTGGGTGCAGGGCAAGAAATACCGGATCCGCATCGTCAGCGAAGCGCCCGCGCGTTGGAGCGCCTACATCACCGACGTCGCGACCGGCGCCCGCCGCAAGGTCGCTACCATCCAGGTGCCGCCGACCTGGGGCGGCCTCAAGGACAAGACCGTCGAGTTCCTGGAAAATTTCGCCCAGGGCGACGAGCAATTGGAAAGCTGCGCGGCCGCGCCGGCGACGAGCGCGGTGTTCTTCCGCCCCAGCGCCGGCAACGGCACGGTCGCGCCGTCGGCCAGCACCAGCAAGACCTACGGCAACTGCCAATCGATCGCGCGCGCCTCCTGCACCACCGAGCAGGACTGCATCGCCGCCGACAACAAGTTCGGCACGCTCGGCTCGCCCAAAGTCTTGCTCAACACTTACAGCGGCCATTGCCTCGACACCCTCGCCGGCGGAACCCGGGCGGGCCTGTGGAGCTGCGCAAGCAATAACAACCAATTGATCGAACGCGACGACGGCTTTCGCATGCTGATGCGCAGCCGCAGCCAGTGCCTGCAGGCGGAAAGCGACGGCAGCGTCCGGCTCGCCGCCTGCGGCAACGGCTCGGCGCAACGCTGGATGCCGATGCCGGGCTCGGACGGCCTGTATAACGTCGGCAGCGGCACCTGCCTGGACCCGCTCGACAACGCGGCCCAGGGCGCTTACCTGCGCGTTTACACCTGCCTCGGCAACGGCTACCAGACGTGGCGCTTGAACCCTTGAGGATCTGAATCGCCGAGTGCCGACTTTTTCCCGGCGGTTCCCCGGCTCCGCCTCCGAGCCCCGCCGCTTGGCGGCGCGCTACGGACCTGCACCGAACGCCGTCATCGCCCGCGATGGCGGCGTTTTCGTTTCAGGGCTCACAGCTGGATCGAACATCCGCGCGCCCGGACCGGGGGCCTGTCGCAGGCGCCCCGGTCCCGCAGCCGGCCCAGCCGGCACTCCACCGCCGCAGCCGAAAGATGTCACCATCGCACCGACGAGCCGCTGCCGCCGCTGTCGCATGCGGCGGGCGGATGCCTCGATGCAGGACTCGCGCCATACCGGCCCTCGTTCGCCACCGCCTCGCCATGCAACGAGAAACACCGATGCGAAACACCCGCCAACGCCGCGAACGCATCCTGCAGTTGTTGGTCGAACACGGCAGCGTCCACGTCGCGCATCTAGCCGAATCGATGGACGTGTCCACGGTGACGATCCGCACCGACCTGGCCCAGATCGAGTCGCAGGGCCTGGCCAGGCGCACCCACGGCGGCGCCACCCTGGTGCGCACGCCGGCGCCGGAGCAGGACATCCATCAGAAGGACAGTCTCAACAGCAGCCTCAAAGAACCGATAGGCGCCCGCGCCGCGCAGCTGGTCCAGGCCGGCGACAACATCATCATCGATTCGGGCACCACCACCATGACCCTGGCGCGCCACCTGCGCGACGCGCAAGGCGTCACGGTGATGACCAACGGCCTCAATATCGCCTGGGAACTGGCCAACGCGCCGGGGGTCGAGGTGATGCTGACCGGCGGCCTGCTGCGCAAGCAGTCGCTGTCGTTCCAGGGCGCGCAGGCCGAGGCCAGCCTCAACAGCTACAGCTTCGATGCGCTGTTCCTCGGCGTCGATGGCCTCGACCTGCAATTCGGCCTGACCACCCACCACGAGGGCGAGGCCAGCCTCAACCATCGCATGGTCGAGCGCGCGCGCAAGGTGATCGTGCTGACCGACGCGTCCAAGTTCGGTCGCGTCGGCCTGCACCGCATCGCCCAGCTGCAATGCGTGCATACCATCATCACCGACCCCGGCATCAGCACCGAATACCGCGAGGGGCTGCTGCGCCTGGGCATCGAGTTGGTCGTCGCTGGCTGATGCCGGCGGCGACGGGCTTCAAAGCCCCAGTTCGCTCAGGCCCGGGTGGTCGTCGGGACGCCGGCCCTGCGGCCAATGGAACTTGCGTTCGCTCGCCGCGATCGGCCGGTCGTTGATGCTGGCCAGGCGCACCGCCATCAGGCCGTCGTCGCCGAACTCCCAGTTTTCGTTGCCGTAGCTGCGGAACCATTGCCCGGAGTCGTCGCGCCATTCGTAGGCGAAGCGCACGGCGATGCGGCGGCCGTCGAAGGCCCACAGCTCCTTGATCAGGCGATAGTCCAGTTCGCGGGTCCACTTGCGTTCGAGCAAGGCCACCGCGGCGTCGCGGCCGTCGACGAATTCGGCGCGATTGCGCCAACGTGTATCGACCGAATAGGCCAGGCCGATGCGGGCGGGGTCGCGCGAGTTCCAGGCGTCTTCGGCCAGGCGGATCTTTTCGATGGCGCTGTCGCGGGTGAACGGCGGCAAGGGTGGACGAGTGTGCATGAGGGCTCCTAGCGGGCGTAGACAGATCGTTCTACATAGCGAATTTATCTAATGTAGACAAGTCTGTCTACACCGATGGCGGCGGTAGACGAATCGGTCTACCATCGCGCCATGAACCGCAAAGCCGCCGCGCCCGCCCCGCCCCTGCCCGCCCGCGAGCGGATCCTGCACACCGCCCACGATCTGTTTTATCTCGAAGGCATTCGCGCCACCGGGATCGACCGGGTGATCGCCGACTCGGGCGTCACCAAGGTCACCCTGTACCGCCATTTCCCGAGCAAGGACGCCTTGATCCTGGCGTTCCTGCAGTACCGTCACGAACGCTGGATGACTTGGTTCGACGCGGCCCTGCGGCGCCACGGCGGCGCGCCCGGGCACGGCGCCGCCGCGCTGGTGCCGGCCCTGGCGGAATGGTTCGCCCACCCGCACTTCCGCGGCTGCGCCTTCATCAATGCGGTGGCCGAGATCGGTCCGGTCCTGCCCGAAGCGAACGAATGCGCGCGCCGGCACAAGCGCGAACTCGCCGAACGCATCGCCGCGCTGCTGCCTGAATCGGCCGATCGCGACCTGCGCGCCGCCGCGATCGCCCAGGCCTTCGATGGCGCGATCGTACGCGCGACCGCCCGTTCCGCCGGCGATTCCACTGCCGCATCGGATGCCCTGAACGCTTTCGCATTGACCATCGCGGCCTTGTCGGCCGCTCATCACTGACCGTCGCGGCCTCTTCGGCCGCGGATCGCCAAGCAAAACCGGGCTCGCGTCACGCCTCGCGCGTGAACGCCGTTGCAAGCTTGACTCACTTCACACAGAGCCCATACGGGCTTCGTCGAGCCTGCCCAGACTGCACCGGTCTCCCCCACGAGAAACCGGAATGAGCCTCGACTCCCAAGCTTACGACTGCGATCTCGTCGTCGTCGGCGCCAGCTTCGCCGGCGCGGCCTGCGCCCTGGCCGCCGCGCGTGCCGACCTGCGCGTGGTGGTGCTCGAACGCAAGCGCGACCCCGGCGAGAAATTGCGCACCACCGGCATCGTGGTCAAGGAAGCCGCCGAACAGACCTGGCTGAGCCGCGCGCCGGCCGGCTGCCTGCACCGCGTCGAACGCGTGCGCCTGTATTCGCCGCGGCTGCGCAGCATGGCCTTGAGCGCGCCGGGCTATTACTTCCTGACCACCGACACGCCGCGGCTGATGCGCTGGCTGACCCAGGAACTGGTCCGCCACGGCGTCGAGTTGCGCCTCGGCACCTCGTTCACCCAGGCCGAGCGCGAGGACGACGGCTGGCGCATCGAAGGCGTGGGCCGCACCCGTTTCCTGGTCGGCGCCGACGGGGCCAAGTCGCGCGTCGCCGAGCGCACCGGCCTGGGCCAGACCCGCGAGTTCCTTTACGGCATCGAGTACGAGTTTCCCGGCGCCGCCCTGCCCGAGTCCGGCGCCCTGCACTGCTTCGTCAGCAAGCGCTACGCGCCCGGCTACATCGGCTGGGTGGCGCAGAACCCGACCGGGGTCCAGGCCGGCCTGGCGGTGCGCCACGACCCCGAGCGCGCGCGGGTACCGGACATCGACGGCTTCCTGCAACGAGTGCGCTCGGTGGTCGGCCTCGACGCCGCAGTGCAGCCGGCCGCAACCCGCGCCGGCCTGATCCCCTGCGGCGGTCCTGTATTCCCGCTCGCCCGCGACGGCGTGATGCTGACCGGCGACGCCGCCGGCATCGTTTCGCCGGTCACGGCCGGCGGCATTCACTCGGCCTGGGCGCACGGCGAGACCTTGGGCCAGGCTATCGCCCTGCACGCGCTCGGCCAAGGCCCGGCGCCGGAATCGGTCGCCCGCGACAGTGCCCCGCGCTTCCGCCGCAAGCGCGCCCTGCGCTGGGCCTTCGATCACTTCCAGTTCGACTGGCCGTTCGATTTGCTACTGCATTCGGCGCCGCTGCGCTGGGCCGCCGAACAGGTGTATTTCCACAAGCGCGGCAGCCGCGAGCCCGACGAGGCCGCCGCGTCGCGGCCGTCGGAAAGCCTGTGAGCGAGGCCGACAGCGGGCCAGACGGCGCGCCCGGCGCATGCGCAGCGGCGTACAGTGACGGGATGAACCCCGCCGCCCTGCCCGCCGCGCTCGCCTGTCTGCTGCTTGCCTGCCTGGCGTGCGCGGACGCGAGGGCGGCCGAAGCCGCCTTGCAGCTCGAGATCGATTCGCGTCAGCGGGATTTGTGGCTGGTCGACGGCGCCAGGCGCAAACCGCTCAAGCTTTCGCGCATCACCGATGTCGACGGCACGCTCGAACGGCGCGCGCTGTTGGCCGACTCCGGCCCCGGCGAGCCGCGTTATCTGTTGATCGAAGTCGACATCGCCAGCCGCGCCGACCGCACGCAGGGTCGCTGCGGCGCCGGCACCGAGACCGACCTGGTCTGGCTGGCGCTCGATGCGGCGCTGCAGGTGCGCAAGCACGACGCTTACCGGATCGCCTCCTGCCTGCAATCGATCGAACCCGGCGAGCGCGTTGCCGCCGCCGACGGTTCGTTGCGCGTGTCCTTGCTGCGCCCGGGCCGCGATGGCGAACCCGACCGCGAGGTCACCGTGCGTTACGACGCGGCCGACCCGGGCCAGGGCCTGCAAGTCCACGACCGCTTGCGCTGAACGCCGTCGTCCGTCATCCGTCGATGCGGCGTGCTCGCGCAAGGATAGGAGCGGCGACGGCCTACCCGAGCTGCTCCTGAAGTTGCCGTTGCCGTTGCCGTTGCCGTTGCCGTTAAAGCTTGGCGCAGCATCGAGCTCGCGATGCAATCGTAGACCCGGAGGGCGGCGCACAGGACGTGCGCCGTTTTTCGATAGGACAAGGATGTCCTATCGAAAAATCCCGGCGACAGTTGCGTACTCGCAGGGGAGCTTCGTCAAGGAAGGCCTTTTCTTTGGTTAGCTTTCTTTTGGGCCACGGAACGCGCAGAGTCCGCAACGCCTTTGCCATCGACCGAAGCAACGCATCGTGGCGGGTAAACCGTTGCGACCGGAGACGTCGCAGTCGCGGCTTGCGCCGCTCCTGCCCAAGAGCGAAGACAGCAGCGCCGCCACTACGAGAATACTCAGCGCAGCTCGAAGCGGTCGCCGTCGAGCATGGCCGGGAAACGCTCGCGGTGGGCCGCCAGTTCCGCCGCCTGCAGGGTCGCGGTCACCACCACCTCCTCGTCGGTGCACTCGCTGATCGGGTGGCCGAGGAAATCGATCACCGCGCTGTCGCCGGCGTAGCTCAGGCCGTTGCCGTCGCTGCCGACGCGGTTGAGCCCGGCGACGTAGCACAGGTTCTCGATCGCGCGCGCGCGCAGCAGGGTCTTCCACGGATAAGCGCGCGCCGCCGGCCAGTTGGCGACGTACAGCAGCAGATCGAAATCCAGCGCGCCGGGGCGCTCGACATCGAAACGATTGCGCGAGAACACCGGGAAACGCAGGTCGTAGCAGACCATCGGACAGATCCGCCAGCCCTTCCATTCGACGGTCAGGCGCTCGCGGCCGGCGGCATAGCGCTCGTGCTCCTTGGCGTAACGGAACAGGTGCCGCTTGTCGTAGGTCTGCAGGCCGCCGTCGGGCGTGGCGAACAGCAGGCGGTTGAACACGCCCTCGTCGGTGCGCAGTTGCACGCTGCCGGCGACCGCGGCATTGAGCTTGGCCGCCTGCTCGCGGAGCCAACTCACGGTCGGCCCGTCCATGGTTTCGGCGCTGCCGATCGCTTCGTTGCTGAAGCCGCTGGTGAAGGTTTCCGGCAGCAGCACCAGATCGGTGATGCCGCGCAGCGAGGCGATCAGATGGCCGTAGTAATCGCGGTTGCCGGCCGGGTCGTGCCACAGCGTGGCGCCTTGGACGAGCGAGATGCGAAGGTCGCGCATACGAGCTACCGAACAGGGAGACTGAGGGTATTATGCCCGCGAAGCCGCGCCGCTTGCCGGGCCGCAGCCCGGCAACGCGACGCACGGCTCCTCCGGCTCAGCCGGTGGCGATGTCCAGCACCGGCACCGAGACTTTGGGCAGCAGGCGCTGGGTGAACAGCTTGTCCTGGTAATACTTGATCTTGTCGCACTTGACCGGGTGCGGGATGCCCTCGTACAGGAACACCTCGCTGTCGAAGCCCATCGCCTTGAGTTCCTGCGGCAGCATCAGCGCGCGGCGCTCTTCCGACTCGCTGCGCGAGACTTCGCGGCCGCGGGTGATGTTCTCCTTGCGCACGGTGGTGTAGCCGAGCATGTCGGAGTAATCGTTCGCGTCCTGCTGCTCGCGCGGCGCGTAGATGATCTGCAGTGCGTGGTTGGTGATGATGGTGCGGGAGATGTCCTTGCCGTAGGTCGCGTCGAGCTGCGACATGCTCTGGATGATCGGCAGCAGGCGCAGGTTGTAGCCGGCCATGTAGGACACCGCCGAGGCGATGATGTCGACCTTGCCGATCGAGGTGAACTCGTCCATCAGCAACAGGCACTGGTGCTTGAGCTCGGGGTTGTTCTGCGGCAGTTCGCGGGTGTTGAGGTTGATGATCTGGCTGAAGAACAGGTTCACGATCAGGCGGCTTTCGGCCAGCTTGTTGGGCTGGATGCCGACGTAGATCGTCATCTTCTTCTTGCGCAGGTCGGTCAGCAGGAAATCGTCGGTGTTGGTCGCCGCGTCCAGGACCGGGTTGATCCAGGGGTTGAGCGGCTCCTTGAACGTGCCGAGGATCGAGGCGAAGGTCTCGTCGGCCTGCGACAGCATGTTGGCGAACGCCGACTTGGCGTTGCTGCTGAGGAACGGCCGCTGCGCCAGGCCCTGCAGGAACGGCTTGAGCTCGGTCTTGCCGTCGCCCGAGGACAGGCGGTAGACCGCGCCCAGGGTCGGCACGGTGCCGAACGGGAAGCCGACCTTCTTGGCGTCTTCCCAGGCCTCGAACAGGTACAGGGTAAAGGCCATGAAGGCATTGCGGGCCTGGCTGACCCAGAACTTCTGGTCGTCCGAGCCGTCCGGATACAGCATCGCGGCGATGCTCATCAGGTCGGACACGCGGAAGGCCGGATCGCTGGACACGTAGGTCAGCGGGTTCCAGCGGTGGGTGCGGCGGTCTTCGGCGAAGGGATTGAACAGGAAGATCTCCTGCCCCTGCTGGGCGCGCCAGCCGCTGGTCAGGTCGAAGTTTTCCTGCTTGATGTCGAGCACGACCATCGAGCCCTGGTAGTTCAGCAGGTTCGGAATGACGATGCCGACGCCCTTGCCCGAACGGGTCGGCGCGGCGAGGATCACGAACTGCTGGCCGCTGAGCTGCACCAGCTGGCCGTTGAACTTGCCGACCACGATGCTGGTCGGAGTCGACTTGAACATGCCCTTCGCCGACAGGTCGCCGGCGCGCGCGAAACGCGCGTCGCCGTGCATCGACTTCTTCTTCGGCTTCAGCATCAGCACGGTCAGGATCAGGTAGCCGACCATCGGCAGGCCATAGCCGATGAAACCGCCGGCCTTGATCTTGCCCGCATAGGGTTTGTACTGAGGGACGTCCAGCACCTTGAGGTAATCGAGGTAGGTGGTCCACTTCAGCGCGCGGCTGTCGATATCCAACAACATCAACGTCACGTATCCCGACAGATACGTCCCCGCGGCCAGTACGAGTACCAGTACCACCAGGGCAAAAATCAGCTTCCCTTTCACGTAATGTTTCCTGCTTGGTTTCCCCGAACCCGCTGTCGGTCAGCGTCGCTTCCGTGCGGCCTGCAGTTTCGAAGGCTCCCCCGGAGGCGATGGCTCCATCATATCCGGCGACGAGCCTCCGCTGGAGGCCCTTTCCTGCTCGATCCAGAATTCCAGCCAGTTGCGGGCGTCGGTCAGGGTCAGTTCCTGACGCATTTTGAGCCCGGAAGAGGACATCACCGCATAGGCGTAGATGTCGTCGCTCTCGAACTGCTGGTCCGGGGTCAGGGCCACGATCTGGTAGCGGCCGCGAGTCAGGATGTGATGCCGGTATTCGTTCATTGCAGGCCTCCGATGCCTTCGCGCGCCCGATGGCGGCGCGGGGGTTTTAGTCTTTGAACAGGGCCCGGGCTAGCGAGGGCTCGCGTTCGTTGCGCCGGTCTTCCTGGCGGTCCTCCCGGCGTTCGGCCTGGCGCTCGTCCTGGCGTTGCCGGTCCTGCAGGTCCTGTTCGCGAGCGAGCTGGGCCAGCTGCTGGCTGCTGCGTTCCATCGATTGCGCCGCGCCCTGGGCGGTGTCGACATAGCTCATGCGCCGGCTCGGCGAGTCCGGCTCGCCCTCGATCACGAAGGCGCGCGAGCCGTCCTTGCTCAGCACCACGTGGTCGGCGCTGCGCAGGCCGCCGGTGCGCGCCTCCAGGGCCAGCGCCGCGGCCAGGTTGTCGCGCTGGTCGCCGGAATAGTCCTTGAGCCCCATGTCCTGCTTGTCGAGGCAGATGCGCACCTGCGAGTACAGGTCGTGATGCGGATGGCTGGGGCTGCTCAGCAGCGAGCGCTGCTCGGCGCGGCGCATGTCGTCCAGCGTCTGGGTCGTGGCCTGGCCGCCGACCTGCAATTGCTGTTCCTGCGTGCTTGCGTTCATCGTGCACCTCCGGCCGCAACCGAATCCTCATGCTCGCGCAATAGCGGCAGCCCCACAAGGGCGAGACGCCGGGCCGGCGCGCGCCGCCCGGCCCTGAAACCGCTGAAATCCCGGCCCGCCGTCGCCGGCCGGCCGTGTCCGGCCGCCCGATCGCGGGCGGCCGGCAAAGCGGCAGCGACAGGCTCGATCTCCCTAGCGATCGAGCCTGCCCTGCCCGCCCCGCCCCTGCGGGCGAAGCGCCGACGTCCCTGTCCGGACATCGCAGTGGTTGCAGCGCAATCCCTTGCCTGCGATGTCCCCGATCCGGATCGGCGCTCTCCTCCACCAGAGTTGTGCGCCGGCCCGGTCAAGCCATCTGCATCCTCGGCGCTTCCTTGTGCGGCGCCTGCGCCGGCTCGCGCGTCGGTGCGTCCTGTTGCACCTGGAAGGTCGAACGTTCGATCGGCTGCTCGGCGGCATGCCGCTTTTCCACGTGCACGCGATGCTGCGCCGGGTCGTCGAGCTCGCCCTGCACCGCGAACAGGCCGTTGCCGTTGGCGCTGCGGGCGACGTGGTCGATCGAGCTCAGGCCGCTGACCTTGGCTTCGTAGGTCAGCGAAGCCGCGGCGCGTTCCATCTGCTCGCGATTGTTGAAGCCGCCGTTCGGCCCGAGCTTCTCCAGCCCGGCCACGGCCTGGCGGTAGATGCCGTTGTCGGGGTGCGCCGGATTGGACAGCAGCGGCGCCTCGCCGGCCTTCTTCAGCGCCTCCAGCGTCTTCGGGCCGGCGATGCCGTCGTCCTTGAGGCCGTGCGCATGCTGGAAGGCCTTGACCGCCTCGCGGGTGCGATCGCCGAAGTCGCCGTCGGACTTCAACGCATGGCCGTTGCCGTCGCGGTAACCGAGCTTGTTCAACTGCTCCTGCAGCAGGCGCACGTCGCGGCCGTGCTCGCCTTCGCGGATCACCCCGTCGGCGGGGGCGCCGCGGCTGGCCGGGCGCGGCTCTGCTTCGC
>NZ_JBPKJP010000115.1:0-11364 GCF_051217035.1 Lysobacter sp. 1R34A | reverse complement strand
GGAGTCGACCAACATCGGCCTGGGCCTGGTGCTGCAGCCGGTCGAGTCGCTGTACATCACCGTCGACGCCTACCAGATCGACATCGACGACCGCATCATCCTCTCGGAAAACCCGGCCGACCCGCGCGGCCTGGCCGACTGGGCCGCGTTCGCGCATTTGTCCGAGCGCAGCCTGAGCCGGCGCTTCGCCGCGCAGACCGGTCACAGCCTGCTGCAGTGGCGCCAGCGCGCGCGGCTGATGCGGGCCATGGAGCGCCTCGCCGGCGGCGACGCGGTCACCGCGATCGCCCTGGACCTGGGCTACGACAGCGTCAGCGCCTTCATCGCCATGTTCCGGCGCAGCCTCGGCGCCAGCCCGACCGCCTACCTGGCACGGCTCGGGACCTGAGCGGACCGCGGGTGCCCCGGCCGGCGCCCGGTGGGCCTTCGGTCCCCGGCCGGTCATCGGGAGGAGAGAGGATTTCATCGCCCCCCCCTTGAAAGGCTCCCGGTACCGCCTCATTTAGCGTGCAGTCCCGGTTCGTCCGGGCGCTTTTGTCCCCGGCGTTGGCACTCTCCGGGGGCGACTGCTAAAATTCCCCTTCTTTCTCCACCCATTCAAGCACTTACAGAGGGTTGCCATGAATCTCAAGCCGCTTTACGACCGCGTTGTGGTCAAGCCGATCGAAGCCGACGAAATCTCGGCCGGCGGAATCATCATCCCCGACGCCGCCAAGGAAAAGTCGACCAAGGGCGAAGTCGTCGCCATCGGCGAAGGCAAGGCCCTGGACAACGGCAGCGTGCGCGCGCCGAAGCTCAAGGTCGGCGACAAGGTCATCTACGGCCAGTACTCGGGCAGCTCCTACAAGCAGGACGGCGTCGAGTACAAGATCCTCAAGGAAGACGACGTCCTCGCGATCGTCGGCTGATCGGGCGGGAGTCTGGAATTGGGGAATCGGGGATCGGCACGCGCTTGCGCTGCCTCCCGGGTCCCGTCCCGACTCCGTAATGCGCTCTTTCGATTCCCTATTCCCTATTCCCTATTTCCCATTCCCGGAGTTCCAACCATGTCCGCTAAAGAAATTCGTTTCGGTGAGGATGCGCGCGCCAAGATGGTGCGCGGCGTCAACGTGCTCGCCAATGCCGTGAAGGCCACCCTCGGTCCGAAGGGCCGCAACGTCGTGCTCGAGAAGAGCTTCGGCGCGCCGACGATCACCAAGGACGGCGTGTCCGTCGCCAAGGAGATCGAACTGGCCGACAAGTTCGAGAACATGGGCGCGCAGATGGTCAAGGAAGTCGCTTCCAAGACCTCCGACAACGCCGGCGACGGCACCACCACCGCGACCGTGCTGGCCCAGGCGCTGATCCGCGAGGGCATGAAGGCCGTTGCGGCCGGCATGAACCCGATGGACCTCAAGCGCGGCATCGACAAGGCCGTGATCGAGGCCGTGGCCGAGCTCAAGAAGCTCTCCAAGCCGTCCTCGACCAGCAAGGAAATCGCCCAGGTCGGCGCGATCTCCGCCAACTCCGACGCCGACATCGGCGACCTGATCGCCCAGGCGATGGACAAGGTCGGCAAGGAAGGCGTGATCACCGTCGAAGACGGTTCGGGCCTGGAGAACGAACTCGACGTCGTCGAGGGCATGCAGTTCGACCGCGGCTACCTGTCGCCGTACTTCATCAACAACCAGCAGTCGATGTCGGCCGAGCTCGACGACCCGTTCGTGCTGCTGTACGACAAGAAGATCTCCAACGTCCGCGACCTGCTGCCGGTGCTGGAAGGCGTCGCCAAGGCCGGTAAGCCGCTGCTGATCGTCGCCGAGGAAGTCGAAGGCGAAGCGCTGGCGACCCTGGTGGTCAACACCATCCGCGGCATCGTCAAGGTCTGCGCCGTCAAGGCTCCGGGCTTCGGCGACCGTCGCAAGGCGATGCTCGAAGACATGGCCGTGCTGACCGGCGGCACCGTGATCTCCGAGGAAGTCGGCCTGCAGCTCGAGAAGGCCACGATCAAGGATCTGGGCCGCGCGAAGAAGGTGCAGGTCTCCAAGGAGAACACCACCATCATCGACGGCGCCGGCGACGGCGATTCGATCCAGTCCCGCATCAAGCAGATCAAGGCGCAGATCGAAGAGACCTCTTCGGACTACGACCGCGAGAAGCTGCAGGAGCGCGTGGCCAAGCTGGCCGGCGGCGTGGCGGTGATCAAGGTCGGCGCATCGACCGAGATCGAGATGAAGGAAAAGAAGGCTCGCGTCGAAGACGCGCTGCACGCCACCCGCGCTGCCGTGGAAGAAGGCATCGTCCCGGGCGGCGGCGTCGCGCTGCTGCGCGCCAAGGCCGCGATCTCGGGCCTCAAGGGCGCCAACGAAGACCAGAACCACGGCATCCAGATCGCCCTGCGCGCGATGGAAGCTCCGCTGCGCGAAATCGTCACCAACGCCGGCGAAGAGCCGTCGGTCATCCTGAACAAGGTCCAGGAAGGCAAGGGCGCGTTCGGTTACAACGCCGCCAACGGCGAATACGGCGACATGCTCGAGTTCGGCATCCTGGACCCGACCAAGGTCACCCGCACCGCGCTGCAGAACGCCGCGTCGATCGCCGGTCTGATGATCACGACCGAAGCGATGGTCGCCGAGCTGCCGAAGAAGGACGAGCCGGCGATGCCGGGCGGCGGCGGCATGGGCGGCATGGGCGGCATGGATTTCTGATTCGAGCCTCCGCGCTGACGCAACACGGAAAACCCCGCCGCGAGGCGGGGTTTTTCTTTGTCCGCCGGGCCTGCGGCAACGGCGGCGAGCGGAATGCGTTTACTCGCGGCCGGCCGCGCTCGACAATGCCGGCCAGCCCCGCCCCGCCCCGCCCTGGAACCCGCATGTCCCTGCGCCCGATCGCCCTGCTCGTGACCAGCCTGGTCCTGTCGTTCGGCAGCGGCTGCGCCGTGGTCAAGGTCAAGGAACGCGCCTTCGGCGAGGTCGCGGTGGAGCGCAACCTCGACGCGTTGAGCAGCGGACGCCTGAGCACCGCCGCGGCGACCGCGCTGGGCTCGGCCGGCCTGGACCCCGAACAGTGCGCGCGCGAGCCCGAGCCCTGCATCGCGCAACTGCGGCCGCTGGCGCCGGTCGAGGACTGGCTGGCGACCGCGGCGGAGTTGCAGTTGCTGCGCATGAACACCGCGCCCGCGCCCGTGGTCCAGGCTGCCGAGAGCGCTGGCCCGGCCAAGCGCGCCCAGCCGTCGAGGACTGCCGGGCCGTCGCAACGCGCCGAGCCGACCCCCCAGGCCGGGCCCGATGTCGACGCCGACCTGCGCACGCGCGCGGCGATCGAGACCGCGCGCTATGCCTATGCCTATCTGTTCCTGAGCCCGCGCACGCCGGAGCAACGGGTGTTCGAGGCGCGCCAGGAGCGCGTGCTGCGTTTCTACAATCGCGCCCTCGACGTCGTCGCGCAGGCCGCCTTCCAGGCCAGCCGCGGCCAGATCGGCGCCACCCCGTTGCAGGTCGGCGGGCTCGAGTTGAGTATCGCCCTGCACGGTTACGAAGCCACCGAGCTGACCCAGCAACCCGAGGCCTTGCTCGCGTCGGACACCCTGGGCTTCGACAACCTGCGTGCGGTGTATCGCCGCGACGGGTTCGGCACCGCCCTGGTCGCGGTGTTTCCGCGCCGTTCGCGCAGCGACCCCGATGCCGCCGACACGCCCTACCGCGACACCCGCTATCTGCCGGTCACCGCGACCTTGCGCTTCGACGGCGACGGCGGGCTCGACGCGGTGCTCGCCAGCCGCGTCGCGCGCATGGACGTCTACAACCCCTATCGCATCGACAGCGAGACCATCGCCGGACGCAAGGTGCCGCTGGCGGCGAACTACTCGGCCGCCTACGGCATCTGGCTGGCGCGTTCGGAACTGGCGCGGCTGAGCCTGTCGAGCCTGCTGCGGCCCAAGCAGGCGCGCGCGTTCAAGCCGCGCATCTACCTCAACCAGCCCTACGACCCCGACAAGCGGGTGATCGTGCTGGTGCACGGCCTGGCCAGCAGCCCGGAGGCCTGGGTCAACCTCGCCAACGAACTGCTCGGCGACGAAACCCTGCGCAAGCATTACCAACTGTGGCAGGTGTTCTATCCGACCAACCTGAGCATCCTGGCCAATCGCGCCGCGATCGACGCGGCCCTGACCCAGACCTTCGCTCACTACGACCCCGAAGGCGACGACGTCGCCGGCCGCGACGCGGTGCTGGTCGGGCACAGCATGGGCGGGGTGATCTCGCGCCTGTTGGTCAGCGACAGCGGCGAGCGCGTCCTCGACGCGACCCTGCAGGCCTTCGATCCGGCCGCGGCGCAGCGCCTGCGCAAGGAGCCGCTGGTGCGCGAGCTGACCGTGTTCAAGGCGATGCCGCAGTTCGAACGCGCGGTGTTCCTGGCCTCGCCGCATCGCGGCGCGGTGGTCACCGACGGCTGGCCCCTGCGGATGGTGCGCAAGCTGATCCGGCTGCCGTTCGACGTGCTGCGCGAAACCGCCGAACTCGCCCAGCGCAATGAAGTGAACCAGGACGAATTGCAGAAGATCGGTTTCCGTAAGGGTCGCCCGCCGACCGGCCCGGACGACCTTAGTCCCAACTCGTTGTTCATGCGCAGCACCGAAAACCTGCCGATCGAAGCGGGCCTGCCGTACCACACCATCGTCGGCCAGCGCGATCCCAAGCTGCCGCTGCTGCAGTCCAGCGACGGCGCGGTGCCGTACCGCAGCGCCCACCTCGACGGTGCGGTGTCGGAGAAGGTGATCCCCTCCGGCCACAGCGTGCAGGAAACCCCGCAGGCGATCCTCGAGCTGCGCCGGATCCTGCGCATCGATATGGCCGAGTACGCCAAACGCGCGCAGCGTTGAGGCGCGGCTGGATCTGAGTTAACCCGCGGCGCCTCCCCTGTAGGAGCGGCGTAAGCCGCGACCGCGCGATTGCGGTAACGATGCAGACCGGGTTTCGCGCGAGGAAGCCCGGAACCCAAAGGCACGGAAACATCGCGGCACGAAGCGAACCGCTCCGCGCCGCGATGCCGTCGTCCTCAATGGTGGGCGTTGCCTATCCCGCCGCCCTTGCCGTCGGGCACCAGCATGCGGACGTTCTGCATCATGCCCATGTCCTCGTGGTCGAGGATGTGACAGTGCAGGACGTACTCGCCGATGTAGCGCTCGTAGCGGGTACGCACGAACACCTGGTAGCCGTTCTTGACGAACAAGGTGTCCTTCCAGGTGCCTTTCGTGTTGGCGTACTGCGAATCGCCCGGATCGCCGGTGACGCTGACGTCCTTGCCCGACTTGTCGAGGATCCTGTCGACCTGGAACGGATTGACGTGGATGTGGAAAGGGTGGCTGCCGACGGTGGAGGTCAGGCGCCATTCCTCGATGTTGCCGAGCACCAGGTCGCGCGCGCTCTTCGGGTCGTAGGTCTTGCCGTCGACCATGTAGTCCTCGCCCTTGATCGAGAACTCCAGTTCCTGCTTGCCGGTGAGGTCGGCGGTGGCGATGTCCTTGTGCGGCACGAACGCGGTCAGACGCAGGCGGTCGTCGAGATCGGCGACGACCTTGGCGCGCACCTCGGGCGGCATCAGATACTTCGCCGAGGCGACCAGGTTTTCGGTCAGGTAGGCGCGGATGTCGGCGACCGGCGGCACCGCGGTCGCAGCGACGTTGGCCAGTCCGAGCAACTGCCGGTCCTCGGCCGCGTTGGTGATGCTGGCGCTGGCCGGTGCGGCCCCGTCGATCACGCAGTACTGGCCGGCTTGCGGAAACACCACCAGGGCGTCGCTGCGATAGCCCGGTTGCAGAACGATCTCGCTTTTCTCGATCGCCTGGCCATGGGTCAGGCCGTCGGCGGCGACTTCGAACTGCGGCAGCAACGGGCCGGTGCAGTTCTGCGTTACCCAGCCGTCGAGCGCGGCGCCCGCCAGGCCGTCGATACCGGCGGCGCCGGCGCGCACCGCGCGCAACTGCAGGTTGATGGTGTTGCGCACGCCGGCGCGCACCAGCCGCCAGCGTTCGATGCGTCCGGCCTTGAGCTCGTAGAAGTTCGGCAACACCTCGCCGTTGATGCTGGTGTAGCGGCCGGAGACTTCCCACACGCTTTTCGAACCGGCCGGGGTCGAGGTGAACCCGAACTGGTCGTAGTTCTCGATCTCGCCGACCTCGCCTCGCGCCGAGTCGCAGGCCCAGGTGCCGTCCGCGTTGACCCGGATCTTGTTCTTGTCCTGCTTGTCGCGACAGGCGTAGGCGACCTGTTGGAACAACAGCAGACGCTCCTGGTAGGCAGTGCCGCCCTGATCGCGCAGCAGCGTGTCGAGATCGCCGTTGCGATCGGTCGAGGGCAGGCGGTTGCCGCGTACGATCAGCGCGCCGGCCATGCCGCTGGACACCTGCAGCGCGGTCGAGCCGTGCAGGTGCGGGTGATACCAGAAGGTGCCGGCCGGATGATCGGCGGGCAGGTTGTATTCGTACTCGAACTTCACCCCGGGACGCAGGGTCAGCAGCACGTTGTCGCTGTTGCCGGTCGGGCTGACCCACAGGCCGTGCGAGTGCAGGTTGGTCGAATTGAAGCAGTGCGGCACGTTGATGCCGACCGGCGCGCAATCTTCCTTCGGCAGGCTGTTGTCGAGGCGCACGCGCACGGTTTCGCCGGGTGCGGTGACGATGGTCGGTGCCACGAACGGCACCTTGGGGTTGGTGCCGGGGCTCTGGTAAGAGCGCAGCTTGACCGTATCGAAGCGGCGATTTTTCGGGTCCCAGATCTTCGACTCGGTATAGGCGATGCGTAGGTCGAGCACGGCCTCGTGCGTGTCCAACGGTTGCGGACCGCTCTTGCTCAGCAGCAGGGCCGGGCTCTTGGCGTCGCTGGAGCGCAGCATGCGCGCCAGCACCGGCTCGTCGAACTGGCCTTGCGCTCGGTCCTGCGCGGCGAGGCTCAGCGGTGCCGCGGCGAGCAGGCAGGCGAGGGCGAGCGGTTGCGCTCGAAGCATCGGCCAGCGTTGCGCATCCACAGCCGAAGTCCGGGAATTGCGGTCCATGCGTGGTTTCCTGGTAGCACTACGGTGAAGTGCCGGATCGGCACTGGAAAGTGTTTCGGCCTGGATCACTGCCGTGGTGCTGTCGCTGGCGCTATAGAGCCGGTGTCGGTCGCGATGCGGTCTGCTGTTGCCCCTGCGCGAGCTGCGCCGGCGCCTGGGACTGGTTCAGGGCTTCGAGTTGACGGAACGATTCTTCCGTCGGTGCGGTGCGGTCGGTGGCCACCCCTACCCGGGTATGGGTGGGGCTGGCGAGGTCGCCCTGGACCAGGAACGCGGTCTTGCCGACTTCCTTGGTGGTGGGGTCGACGCTCAGCACGACGTGATCCGGGGTCAGCTGGTTGCGCTTGCTCTCCAGGGTCAGGCCGGCGGCGATGCGGTCGGCGTCGCGTTCGGACAGGTGCCCGCCGTGCTTGTGGTACTCGCCGTTGACCTTGTCGAGGATGCCGCGGAACAGCGCGTGGTCGGGGTGCTCGGCGTGGCGCGGGTCGACCTTGCCGCCGTGCGCATGCGGGTCGCCGCGCAACTCGTTGAGCAGGTCCAGCGGCGAGGCGTTGATGTTGACGTGGGTGTGGGTCGACTTGGTGTGGTCGAAGTGCCCGGCCCGGGGCGGCGTGCTGCTGGTGTCGAAATAGGGCTGACGGTTGGCGGAATTGGCGCCGAGGTCGATGCCGTTCTGCTCCATGATGCTTTCGTTGAGCTTGAGCTGGGTCAGGTTGACGTGCAGCTCGGGCTTGCCGCCGGCCGCGGTCTTGCCGTGGGCGTGTTCGAGCTGGCTGACGTAGCCGATGTAGCCGGCGCCGTAGTAGTTGGCGTAGTCCGAATTGCCGTTGTGCCCCAGCCGCGCCTGCGCCGGCGGCATGTCGAAGTAGTACTTGCCCATCGCCTTGACGTTGTCGGCGCTCATCGCCATCGACAGGTTCGCATCGACGGTCAGGTCGGCCTTCAGCGTATAGGTGAAGTTGGGCGCGCTGCCGCCGCGGGTCATGAAGTCGCCGGCGCGGCCGGGCGAGGCGTTGTAGACGTCGGCCAGGGTCGCGGTCGGCTTGGCCTCGCGCACGCTGCCGACCAGGGCGTTCCAGCCGGCGATGTGGGCTTTGGCTTCGTTGTCGCGGTCGGCCTGGATGACCTTGCCGATGGTCGCGGTGTAGTCGTGTTTGTCGCCGACGGTCTTGGCCAGCGCGGTGGCTTCGGTGGCGAAGGTCTTCAGCGCGGTGTCGCGGTCGTTGCGGTAGAAGCCGTGCTGCACTTCATGGCCTAGCACGAAGGTCATGTTGCCGGCGTCGTAGCTGCCCGCCGGCGGCTTGGTCAGGCCGTTGATCGGCAACAGCATGGCCTGCTCTTTGCCGTTGTAGGCGCCGCCGGCGTGCGCGTCGGTCAGCGGCTTGAACGATTTCAGGTGGCCCTTGGCGATGGCATCGTCGACCTGCGCCGCCAGGGTGGGCGAGTTGGCGATGGTGGTCTTGAGGTTCGCGGCGACCTCGGCGGTGACGCCGGGTTGCTTGGCGAATTCGTCGAGCAGCTTCTGCAGCTCGGTACTGGTCGGGGTCGGCATGATGGCTTCCCAGCCTTATTCGATGGTGATGGTCTTGACGCAGCGATGGCCGATCTTGTCCGGCGAATCGTTGGACTCGCCCTCGACGAAGACCTGCAGCGACAGTGCGGGGCGCTGGAAATTCCAGTGATCGACGCGACCGTGTTCGCCGTACGAGGCGCTGTCGTGGAAGCCCAGGCTCTTGAGTTCCTTGGCGTAGGCGTCGAAGTCGAGGCCGCAGACCGGGGTCATCGGCGCGCGCTCGTCGCCGGTGCGGGCGAAGTCGAAGATCAGCTTGTTCTTCTGCGAGCCGGCCGGGCGGGTGACGTAGAGGTTGTACGACCAGTCCGGATGGATCTGGGCGCCTGCGCCGAACGAGCCGTCGCCGCTGTCGGCCTGGCGCATGGCCAGCCCGGTGTGTTTTTCCACGTGCTCGGCGGTCAGGTCGGCATTCGACTCCAGGCTGCCGATCAGCTTGAGCATGCGGCGGCTGACCTCGTCGCCGCTGAGTGGGGTGGTGCCGTTGGCGGCGGTCATCGGGTCCTCCTGGGTTGCGTTGGCGCTTGAACGGGGCGATGAGGCATGGCTGCAGGCCGACAGGAGCAGGCACGCGGCCCAGGCCGTCAGCAGAGTGCGGGGGGATGCGGGGTTGCGGGGCATAGCGCCTCTCCGTGGACGCGGGTGGCTTCCATATAGATACGGGGAGCACGCCAAATCAACGGCAGGAACGCGGCCGACAGGACAAAGCGGTTCACAAGGCCCGGTCGACGTCGCGCTGTTCATGCCGCCGGGGTGCGGCCGTTTGGCGCAGCCAGGCGCACGCCTCCCCTGTTCAGGTTTCTCGGGAGAGCGAATCGTCAAAGGGCCGCAGTCGCCGCGAGGAACGGAATGTCATCGGTAACATCCGCGTCGTTACAGGCTTTGCTGAGGCGTATCGCGAATCGTTCTCAGTGTTTCAAATGAACTGGCGAGTTCTGTTTTGCACTGCAGCGTGCAAGGGGATAACGCTTCCTTCACGATCGCCCCGCATCCCGACGTGGGGGAGGGAGCAAGCCCGCAACCGGTTCTACCGGAAGCGGGCTTTTTTATGCCCGAAGGTTTTGTAGCGCTCCGGCACGCAGGAACTGCCGCATCGACACGCTTTCGCGGCAGCGAGACCGCCCACCTCGCGCGAGCGATGCGATCGCCGCCGCATGGCGCCGCGCCGACAACCGAACGCAGTCGTCACCCACTCGATCGACACGACACTGCCCGGCGCGCAACCCGCGCCCCATCGCTCCCACCCGCCTAGTTCCTAGTTACTAGCTACTAGTTCCTCACTCCTCACTCCTCCCAACTCACTCCTCCCAACTCACTCCTAACTTCCCCCGCGCACCGCATGCCATCATCGCCGCATGTCCGCGTCTTTCTCCTCGACTCTTCCCCACGACGGCCCGGCACTCGAACACGCGCTCGCCGAGCGCGCCTTGACGCGCTTGCGCGCGGCTTCGCCGGAAGCGCGCGCCGCGCTCGACGATGCCGGCCTGGCCGCGCGCGTGTCGCGCGTCGCCTTGGTCAGCGACTTCGCCATCGACACCCTGGTACGGCAGCCGGCCCTGCTGCTCGCGCTCGGTGCCGACGACGGCGCGAGCGAACCGCCGCCGCCTACCCTCGAAGCCGAATTCCGCGCCGATTGGGGCACGCGCCTGCGCCGTTACCGCGCGGCCGGCTCGACTCGCTTGATCTGGCGCGACACGCTCGGCCTGGATCGGGTCGAGGACACCCTGGACGGCAGCACGCGCCTGGCCGAGGTCTGCCTGCAGGTCGCGTTGAGCGCGCTCGAAGACGAGTTCGAGCGCCGCCACGGCGCGGTGCGCACGCGCGACGGCGAACGCGTGCGCCTGGTCGTGTTCGGCCTCGGCAAGCTCGGCGGCGGCGAACTCAATTTCAGTTCCGACGTCGATCTGGTCTACGCCTACGAGCACGACGGCAGCACCGAGTTCGACGGCCGCGACGCCGCCCGCGCGCTCGATGCCGAGGCGTATTTCGCCAAGCTCGGCCAGCAGCTCGCGCGCCTGCTCGACGAGATCACCGCCGACGGCTTCTGCCACCGCGTCGACCTGCGCCTGCGCCCTTACGGCAACGCCGGCCGGGTGGCCTGGTCGTTCGCGGCGATGGAGCAGTACTTCCAGCGCGAGGGCCGCGACTGGGAGCGCTACGCCTGGCAGAAAGCGCGCCCGGTGGCCGGCGACTTGGATGCAGGCGAGCGCTTCCTGGAGGCCCTGCGGCCGTTCGTGTACCGGCGCTACCTCGATTTCGGCGCGCTCGACGGCCTGCGCGCGATGAAGGCGGCGATCAGCGCCGAGGTCGCGCGCAAGGAACTCGCCGACGACATCAAGCGCGGCCCCGGCGGCATCCGCGAGATCGAGTTCCTGGTCCAGGCCCTGCAGCTGATCCGCGGCGGCCGCGAGGCCGAGCTGCGCGGGCGGCGCTTGTTGCCGGCGTTGCGCGAGTTGATCGCGCTGCGCCAGATCGCCGAGGAGACCGGCGAATCGCTGGCCGAGGCCTATCGTTTCCTGCGACGCCTGGAAAATCGCCTGCAGATGCTGCGCGACGCCCAGACTCACGCCTTGCCTGCGGCCGACGGCGACCGCTTGCGCATCGCGGTCGGCCTGGGCCATGCCGACTGGGACGGGTTGTCGAGCGAGCTGGAACGCCGCCGCGAACGCGTGACCGGCGAGTTCGAAGCCTTGCTCGCGCCGCGCCGCCGCCGCGCCGCGCCGGACGCGCTGACCGCGTACTGGCGCGCGCTGCCCGAGTCGGGC
>NZ_JBPKJP010000114.1:0-11672 GCF_051217035.1 Lysobacter sp. 1R34A | reverse complement strand
CGCGTCGCGCCCGCCGCTGCGCCCGGCAGCGTCGTCGCCGCGCCGGCGGCCGAAATCGGCCTGCGCGCGCAACTGCGCGTCGCCCTGCGCGACCCGAGCTACTGGATGCTGCACCTGGGCTTCTTCACCTGCGGCTTCCACATCGCCTTCCTCGTCACCCACCTGCCCGGCGAGATCGCCCTGTGCGGCCTGTCGGACAATGTTTCGGCGGTGTCGCTGGCCCTGATCGGCTTGTTCAACATCGCCGGCAGCCTCGCCGCCGGCTGGCTCGGCCAGCGCTATCGCATGAAGCACCTGCTCGCGCTGATGTACGCCAGCCGCGCGGCGATGATCGCGATCTACCTGCTGTCGCCGCCGACCCCGCTGACGTTCTATCTGTTCGCCGCCGGCCTGGGTCTGACCTGGCTGGCGACGGTGCCGCCGACCGCCGGCCTGGTCGGCAAACTGTTCGGGCCGCGCTATCTGGGCACCCTGTTCGGCCTGACCCTGTTCTCGCACCAGATCGGCGGCTTCTTCGGCGCCTGGTTCGGCGGCATCGCGATGGCGAAGTTCGGCGACTACAGTTGGATGTGGTACGCCGACATTGCCCTGGCCCTGATGGCCGCGGTCGCGAACCTGCCGATCCGCGAAGCGAAACCGGTCGCGGCGGGTCTGGTGCCGGCGAAGGCTTGAAGGGCCCCACCGGAGACGCGAATCATCGGAAGGTTGTGCAGCATCGAGTTGCACGGCTCCCGCGCTTCGCAAAAAGGGGTTGGGGGATTTGCTTTTGAGCTCGACGCACAGCGCAGCCACACAGCAAGAGCAGCCCCTATCCAAAGGGACTAGTTCAACAAGGCGCTCTCGCCGCGGTGTCGCTCACAGGGCGGACTCGCGCGGCTATGCAGTCGCGAATCGAATCCCAGTCCCGAATCCCGAATCCCGAACCCCGAGTCCCGAGTCCCCAACCGCCTTAAACCCTGGCAGCCACGCAATCGGCGCACATCCCGTGCACTTCCAGGGTCTGCGCCTGCGGCACGAAGCCGAGCGCGCGGGCGCGGCCTTCGAGCAGGTCGACGATGCGTTCGTCTTCCAGTTCGGTCGCCGACTGGCAGCTGTCGCAGATCAGGAACGGCACCGCGTGCTGGGCGCCGCCGGGGTGGTGGCAGCCGACGTAGGCGTTGATCGAGGCGAGCTTGTGGATGAAACCGTGCTCGAGCAGGAAATCCAGGGCGCGGTAGATCGTCGGCGGCGCGGCGGCGTCGTGGGTGGCCTTCATCTGGTCGAGCAGATCGTAGGCCTTCATCGGCTTGCCGGCCGCGGCGATCAGGCGCAGCGCGTGGGCGCGGATCGGAGTCAACCGCAAGCCGCGCTGGTCGCAGGCCCGCTCCACCTCCTGCACGAAGGCGTCGCCGTCGTGGACGTGGTGCTGGGGATCGGTACAGGCGTGGCTGGTGCTCATGGCGGACTCCATAGTCGCGGCGCGATGCTTCCTACGCAGGGAGTTTAGTGAGGGCGGCGTCGATGCGTTGCAAGGCCTGGGCCTGGCCGGCCAGGTACACCGTATGCGAGATGTCCGGGCTGACCTGGGTGCCGGTGATGGCCACCCGCAACGGCTGGGCGACCTTGCCCATGCCGATGGCGAGCGCTTCGGCGGTCTCGTGCAGGGCGGCCGAGACGGTCTCGGCGGTCCAGGCGCTCAACCCGCCCAGGCGGGCGCGGGCCTCGACCAGCGGCGCGCGCGCGTTCGCGGTCAGGTGCTTGGCGACCGCGGCATCGTCGTACTCGGTCAGCGGCCGATACCAGACAGACGCGCGCTCGGCCATGTCCTTGAGGGTCTGGACTCGGTCGCGCAGGGCGATCACCACGTCGGCCGGGGCCGGGCCGCTGGCCAGGTCGTAGCCGTTATGGAGCAGATGCCATTCCAGGTGGCGGCCGACCGCGGCCGGGTCGTCGCTCTTGAGGTATTGCTGGTTGAGCCAGCCGAGCTTGGCCGAATCCAGACGCGAGGCCTTGGAGTTGACGTCCTTGAGCTCGAACAACCGGGTCATCTCCTCGATGGAGAAGATCTCCTGGTCGCCGTGCGACCAGCCCAGGCGGACCAGGTAGTTCAGCAACGCGTGCGGCAGATAGCCGGCGTCGCGGTACTGCATGACGTCGGCCGCGCCGGTGCGCTTGGACAGCTTGTTGCCCTCTTCGTCGAGGATCATCGGCAGGTGCGAGAAATGCGGCACCGGCGCGCCCAGCGCCTGGTAGATGTTGATCTGGCGGGGGGTGTTGTTGACGTGGTCGTCGCCTCGCACGACATCGCTGATGCGCATGTCGAGGTCGTCGACGACGACGGCGAAGTTGTAGGTCGGGTAGCCGTCGGCGCGGAAGATCACCAGGTCGTCGAGTTCGTTGTTGGCGATCTCGATGCGGCCCTTGACCTTGTCCTCGAATACGACGCTGCCGTCGAGCGGGTTCTTGAAGCGGATCACCCGGTTCGGGTCGTCGCGGAAGGGCTCGTTGCGGTCGCGGTAGGCGCCGCTGTAGCGCGGCTTCTCCTTCGCCGCCATCGCCGCATCGCGCGCCGCGGCCAGTTCTTCCTTGGTCTCGTAGGCGTAGTAAGCCGTGCCGGCCGCGACCATCTGCTCGGCGACCTCGCGATAGCGCTCCAGCCGGTGGGTCTGGTAGATCGGGCCTTCGTCGTAGTCCAGGCCCAGCCACTGCATCGCCTCCAGGATCGCGTCGATCGCGGCCTGGGTGCTGCGCTCCTGGTCGGTGTCCTCGATGCGCAGGATGAACTGGCCGCCCGCGCGGCGCGCTTCCAGCCAGCAGTACAGCGCCGTGCGCGCGCCGCCGATGTGCAGGTAACCGGTGGGACTGGGGGCGAAACGGGTGCGGCAGGTCATGCGGGGCTCGGTGAATCCTGGGAGACCGGGGATTTTAACGGAGCCGGGGCGCAGGCGTCGGGAAACCGCGAACCGGCGCCCGCGCAGGATGCTCGATTAATGCCCATCAGGCGCCTGCCCCAGGCCCGCCTGCCTTGCACTACGGCGGATACCGGCGGCGCCCCCGGCCTCGCTCAGGCTCGTCCGCGGCCCACCACGCGCCCATGAATGCCGGTGGCTAAACTAGGCCCATGACGACCCTCTTCATCTCCGACCTCCATCTGGACGCCGAGCGTCCGCAGATCACCGAGCTGTTCGGCCGCTTCGTCCGCGACGAAGCCCGCGGCGCGCAGGCCTTGTACATCCTCGGCGACCTGTTCGAGGCCTGGGTCGGCGACGACGACCCGTCCGAGACCGGCGCCTTCGTCGCGCGCGAGCTCAAGGCCCTGGCCGACAGCGGCGTGCCGGTGTACTTCATCCGCGGCAACCGCGATTTCCTGCTCGGCGAAGACTACGCGCGGCGTGCCGGCATGACCGTGCTGCCCGACCCCGCGGTGGTGCCGCTGTACGGCCAGCCGACCCTGATCGGCCACGGCGACCTGTTGTGCACCGACGACCTCGCCTACCAGCAGTTCCGCGCCCAGACCCGGCACCCGGCCTGGCAGGCGCAGTTCCTGTCGCAGCCGCTCGCGGCCCGCCTGGCCTTCGCGCAACAGGCGCGCGCCGCGAGCAAGGCGCACCAGGCCGGCCTGCGCGACGAGGGCCGCATGGAAACCATCACCGACGTGTCGCCGGCCACGGTCGCCGACACCTTCGCGCGCTACGGCCTCGACCGCATGATCCACGGCCACACCCATCGCCCGGCCGTGCACGAGCTGGAAGTCGCCGGCCGCGCCTGCCAGCGCATCGTGCTCGGCGACTGGTACGAGCAAGGCTCGGTGTTGCGCGTCGACCGCGACGGCGCGCGCCTGCAGACGCTGGACTGAGCGGACCCGCTACCGGCCGCGCAAACGAAAACGCCCGGACGCGAGTCCAGGCGTTCGCATGAGGCGACGGGATCGAGCAAGACCCCGTCGCCGTGCCGCACCGGCATCCGATGCGGCACGGCAGCGGACGGCTCAGCGCCTGCCGCTTAGAGGCGCATTTGTTAGAAACGCACTTCCGCGGTCAGGAAGGCCTGGCGCGGCGCGCCCGACTGCACGGTGTAGTTCAGGCCGCGCGGATCGGAGGCGACGAAACCGTTGGTGCCGAGGCTGCCGAAGTACTGCTTGTCGAAGGCGTTGGTCAGGTTCAACTGCAGCTTGAACGCATCCGCCCAGGACAATTCCTTCCACTCGTACGAGGCCGAGGCGTCGACCACCCAGAAACCCGAGACCTGCGAATCGTTGAGGTAGGTCAGGTAGCGCTTGTCGGTGTACTTGGCGCCCAACTGCAGCGACAAGCCGTCGCGTTCCCAGCGCACTTCGGTGGCGTACAGACGCTTGGGCGCGTCCACCACCTGCTTGCCCTTGGTGCGGACCAGGGTGGTGCCGTCGAGATAATCCGATTCGTACTGCGAATCGTTGAAGGCCAGCGAGTGGTACCAGCTGAAGCCGGCGAACGGCTTCCATACCACGGTCACTTCGGCGCCGCGGCTTTCCACGTCGCCGACGTTGGCGAAGCTCGAGGCGCAGCCGACGATGCCGGCGCAACGCGCGATGGCGAGCAGGCGGTTCTCGAAGTTGACCCGGTACACCGCTACCGACGCCTCGATCTGCTCGCGGCTGGTGCGCAGGCCCGCTTCCAGGGTCTTGGAGCTTTCCGGCTCCAACGACGCGACGGCGGCGTTGAACGCGGCTTGCGAGGTCGAATGCGGGCCGTTGACGCCGGTGCGGAAGGCCGACAGGTTTTCGCTGTAGGAGCCGAAGATCTCCTCATGCTCGGTCAACTGCCAGCGCGCGCCGAGCTGCGGCAGGAAATTGTCTTCCGACACCAGCTTGCCGCTGGCGCGGCTGGCGCCGCCGATCAGGGTCTTGCCGTCGGTTTCCACGCGCAGGCCCTTGAAGCCGGCGTCGATGGCCAGGCGGCCGCCGATGAACTCCATGTGGTCGAGCACGTAGAACTGGCGGGTGTCGGTGTCGAAGCGCTGGCGGAACACGCGCGCGCTCGGGTTGCGATAGAAGAAGATCTCGTCCGGCGCTTCGTTGCGCTGCAGGTCGTAGAAGTTGCGCTGCACGCCGTGGGCGTTCTTCTCCAGCCACAGGCCGGCCTGCAGGCGGTGGTCGCCGATCTGCCAGGTCAGGCTCGGCATGATGCCGGTGCGCTCGATGTCGTATTCGGTGGTGCGCATGCGCAGCGGCACGGTCGGCGAGACCGCGTACGGCGTCGCCCAATGACCCTGGCCCTGGTTGTTGTGGTAGTAGGCGGTGGCCGACAGCACCAGGTCGTCGCTGACGTTCCAGTCGGCGCTGAGGTAGGCCAGATCGTCGTCGCGCACGCCGCGGGCGATGTAATACGCGTCGTCGAGGCTGGTCACGCCGCCGCTGAACTTGCCGTTGGCGGCGTCGATCGCGCGCTGCCAGTCGTTGGCGTAGTTGTCCCAATCCATGCCGAGGCGGCGCGCGGATTCGAGCGAAAGATCGGCGTAGTCGGTCTCGCGGCGGCGCGAAGTCGCGGCATAACCGGTCACTTTGACGTCGTCGTTGGCGTAGACGAACTTGCCGTTGAACTGGCCGTTGCGCTGCGGGCCCTCGCCCTTCCACTTGTCGGTGGTGTGGAACACGCCGCTGAGGTAAGCGCTGAAGCCGTTGTGGTCGCCGGTGTCGATGCGTGCATAAGTGCGGCTGGTGGCGTCGCTGCCGACGGTCTGGGCCAGGCGCAGGCCGTACTCAGCCATCGGGTCGGCGCTGAAGAAGCGCAAGGTACCGCCGAGGTTGCCCGAGGATGCGGTGTCGATCGCACCGCTGCCCTGCGAAAGCTCGGCGCCGGACAGGTTTTCGGAGGCGATCGCGCGGCTGATGTGCAGGCCGTTGTGGTTGCCGTAGCTCATGTCGCCGAGCGGCACGCCGTCGAGGGTGAAGCCGAGCTGCTGCTGCGAGAAGCCGCGGATGCTGAGCTTGCTCGACCACTCGTAGTTGCCCCAGGGATCGGAGCTCTGGAAATGCACGCCCGGCAGCTTAGCCATGACCTTGAGCGGGCTGGTGCCGGCGGCCACGCGCTGCAGGTCCTGCTTGCCCAACGACTGCACCTGGCGGGTCTGGCCGGTGCCGACCACGGAGACCGCGTCGAGAGTGGTGGCGTCGTCGACCGCGCCCGCGCCGACCGCGGCGGTGGCCGGATCGACAGCAGTGGCGGAGGAGGCGGCGGTTTCGGCGGCGAGGCTGTTGCCGGCGTACAGGCAGAACAGAATCGAGGCGGCGAGGAGCGTCGTCTTCGTCGTCATTTCAGGGGAACTTCCAAATCAGAGTGGCCGCCGCGCGTAATGCGCAGTCCGCTCTTGGGCGGCGTCAGAGCGAAGCCCGGAAGTCTGTCGACTTGGTGTGAACGGGATATTGCAGAACCGCGTCAGTTGGTGGATTCGGCAAAGAGGCTGGGCGCTGGTCCACACCGAAATGCGCCGCGCGACGGCTCACTTCCCAACTTTCGGAAGTCAAGCGCGCTAGAAGGCGCCTGCCCACTGTCGCTGCCGAACAGCACCCACCGCCATCCTCGCTGCCCGTCTTTGCTTTCCAACGTTTCAACCACTCGATCAGGCGGACCATGACGCGAATCGAGTCGCCCGCCGTCCTGCTTCAGATTTCGGCCAATTCCTGTTGCGAATCGGAATTGAATCCGCCGAGCGACACATGGCTCTTCCTATTCACTCCGGAGCGTAGCTTTTTGGCGGATTTCCAAAGCCGTTCCAGAATGCCCACAGCCGCCCACAGTGTGTGGCACTCCAACATGCTTCTCATCCCTCGATTCAGCTCCTCCGCGTCTATTTTCCCGGTATGCGACATCCGATATCGCCAGCCATTCGTTAGGATTTTGAATGGACTCATGGCTTATTTGCACGCCGCAAGCACAAAGAAAGGAGGATGCGCTTTGGTCGCGGCGACCGCGGCGGCTCAACGGGCCGCGAAGGCCTCGAGCATGCGCAGCTCTTCCTCGTCGAAGCCGGCGGCGCTGCGCGCATCGAAATTGAACGGCCCGTAGAGTACGGCGCGCGCGTACTCGGCCAGCAGTTCGCGAAAGCGCGGCAACGGGTCGACGCCGGCGCGTTCGCAATACCAGCGGAACCAGTGCGAGCCGGCGGCGACGTGGGCCACTTCCTCGCGCAAGATGGTTTCGAGGATCGCCACGGTCGCCTCGTCACCGAGCGAGCGCAGTTTCACGATCATGCCCGGGGTGACGTCGAGCCCGCGCGCTTCCAGCACCCGCGGCACCAGGGCCATGCGCGCCAAGCCGTCGTGGGCGGTCTTCTCGGCCATCTCCCACAGACCGTTATGGGCGTCGAAATCGCCGTAGTCGTAGCCCAGTTCGCGCAGGCGTCCACGCAGCAGGCTGAAATGCCGCGCCTCGTCGTTGGCGACGCCGACCCAGTCGGCATAGAACTGCGCCGGCAAACCGCGGAAGCGATAGACCGCGTCCCAGCCCAGGTCGATGGCGTTGAATTCGATGTGGGCGATCGCGTGCACGAACGCGGCGCGGCCGTCGGGCGTGCCGAAACCGCGCTTGGGCAATTCGCGCGGATGCACCAGCGCCGGCTTGGCCGGCCGGCCCGGCATGCGGATCGGCTCGGGCGGCGGCGCATCGTCGGGCACCGCCAGCTCGCCGCGCGCGAAGGCCTGCGCGGCGGCGAAGGTCAACTCGACCTTGGCCTCGGGGGTGTCGGCGTCCAGGCAGGCGCGCGCGGCGTCGAACAGCGAAGTCACCGCGCGCACTCCAGGCTCAGGACGCGCGACGCGTCTTCTTGGCCTCGTCCGAGCGCAGTTGCTGGATGCGCTCGAAGTACCCCGGCTCCACGCCGGTGACGTATTCGCCGTTGAAACAGGACGAGTCGAAGTGGTCGATGCGGTGCTTCGGACCGGACACCGCCTGTTCGAGGGCGTCGAGGTCCTGGTAGATCAGCCAGTCGCAACCGAGCAGGGTCTGCACTTCCTCGTCGGTGCGGCCGTGCGCGACCAACTCGTCGGTCGAGGGCATGTCGATGCCGTAGATGTTCGGGAACCGCACCGGCGGCGCCGCCGAGGCCAGGTAGACCTTGCGCGCGCCGGCGTCGCGCGCCATCTGCACGATCTGCCGCGAGGTGGTGCCGCGCACGATCGAATCGTCGACCAGCAGCACGACCCGGTTGCGGAACTCCAGCGGAATCGGATTGAGCTTGCGGCGCACCGACTTCGCCCGCTCGCCCTGCCCCGGCATGATGAAGGTGCGGCCGACATAGCGGTTCTTGATGAAGCCTTCGCGATACTTCACCCCGAGGGTGTTGGCGATTTCCAGCGCCGAGTCGCGCGAGGTGTCGGGAATCGGGATGACCACGTCGATATCGTGGTCCGGACGCAGGCGCAGGATCTTCTCGCCGAGGGTCTGGCCCATGCGCATGCGTGCCTTGTGCACCGAGACGTCGTCCATCATCGAGTCGGGACGGGCGAAGTACACGTATTCGAAGATGCACGGCGAGTGCTGGCGCGGCTCCGCGCAGGCGCGGGTGAACAACTCGCCGCGCGGGGTGACGACGATGCCTTCGCCCGGGCGCACGTCGCGCACGCGCTCGAAGCCGAGCAGGTCGAGGGCCACCGATTCGGAGGCCACCGCGTACTCGTCCTGGCCGCCGGTACTGCGCTTGCCGAGCACCAGCGGGCGGATGCCGTGCGGGTCGCGGAACGCGACCAGGCCCAGGCCGAGCACGGTCGCGACCACCGCGTAACCGCCGACGCAACGGCGGTGCACGCCTTCGATCGCGGCGAACGCCGAGTCGGCGGTCAGCGCGCGATGGCGGTCGAGTTCGTGGGCGAACACGTTGAGCAGCACTTCCGAGTCAGACTCGGTGTTGACGTTGCGGCGGTCCTGCTCGAACACTTCGCGCCGCAGCATGTCGGTGTTGATCAGGTTGCCGTTGTGGGCCAGCGCGATGCCGAACGGCGAGTTGACGTAGAACGGTTGGGCCTCGTCGGAGCCTTCGCTGCCGGCGGTGGGGTAGCGGCAATGGCCGATGCCGACGCGACCTTCGAGCAGGCGCATCGCCGTCTCGTTGAACACGTCGCTGACCAGGCCGTTGCCCTTGTGCACGCGCAGGCGCGCGCCGTCGGCGGTGGCGATGCCGGCCGCATCCTGGCCGCGGTGCTGCAGCACCGTAAGTCCGTCGTAAAGCTGAGCGGCGACATCCGTGTTGCCGACGATACCGAGAATGCCGCACATAGCGCTTGATCCTGCTGAGAGTCGTTGTTGTTGCTAATGAACGCGTTTGTCGTCCTGGCCGCGGTCGGCGCCGACCTTGGCCGGATCGCCCTTGATCTGCGTGCCCGTCGCGCCAGGCTGCGCACCCTGCTGGCCCTTCTGCGGCAGCATGTCGCGCACCGCTTCGGGCAGGACGTCGGGCAAGCCGTTGGCGAGGCCATCCGGCAAGGCCCCGGACAGGCCGCCGGACATGCCCTCGGGCACCGCCTGCGGCAGCGAATCCGTCCCGCCGCCGCTCGGCATCATGTCCGACAGCCCGCCCGGCAATCCGCCCGGCAGTCCACCGGACAACTTCGGCAGCTTGTCTTCCAGGTTCTTGGCCTCGGCCTGGACCGTCGCCTGCAACGAAGTGCCGCGCCCCTCCAGGTCGACCTTGCGCGCCATCGCGTCCGGCAACGCCGCGCGCATCAATTCCGCGCCGGGCATCAGCACCGCGGCGACCATCGAGCCTTGCCAGGCCGGTTGGCGCGGCAAGGTCGTCATGCCCAGCACCACCAGCAAGGCGCAGGCGAAAAACACGCCGCGCACCGCGCCCAGGCCCAGGCCCATCAGGCGATCCATTTCCGACAAGCCGGCCGAGTGCGCGATCCGCCGCACCACCATGCCGAACAGGCCGACGCCGATCCACACCGCCACGAAGATCAGCGCATAGCCGCCGAGATACGACAGCCAGCCCATCTCCCCGTCGCCGAGGCTGCGCCCCACTTCGCCGCCGAACACATACGCGGCGATGCCGGCCAGCAGCCACGCCGCCAGCGACACCGCCACGCCGATCAGGCCGCGCAGCATGCCGAGCAGCGCCGACAAGCCGACGATCAACAACAAACCCCAATCCAGTGCTGTCATAGCGTGACGCTCCCTCTCGTCGCTGGCGCACGCTCGAGCGGCGCGCCCTGCACCGGCGCGCCTTGCACCGATGTATTCAACTGCAGGCCACGCCGCGGTCCGTCACGGATGCGGCTTGACCAGCGCGTCGCCGACGCCGAGCTTGCCGGCGACCTGCGCCTTCAGCTTGTCCGCGTCGGCGCGATCGACCACCGGCCCCAGGCGCACGCGGTTGAGCGTGCCCTTGTCGGTCCGGACCTGTTCGACGAAGGCGCTGAAGCCGGCGGCCCGCGCGCGGTCGCGCAGCTTGTTGGCTTCCTCGACGTTGCCGAACGCGCCCAGCTGGACCGCGAAACCGGTGCCGGCCGCGGCCGGCTTCGCTGCCGGCTTGGCGGCTTCGGCAGGCTTCGCGACAGGTAGCTTCGTTTCGGCCGGCTTGGTGGTGGCGACCGGCTTGGTTTCGGCGGGCTTGGCCGGGACCACCGGTTTGGCCTCGGCCGGCTTGGCCGGTTTCACTTCCGCGGGCTTGGCCGCGACCGGCTTCGGCGTTTCCGCCGGCAGCGCCGCGGGCTTGAGCGGCTTGCTCTCGCCCAGCGGGGTCGGCGCGCTCACCGACGGCGCCGAGGCCGCCGGCGCGGTCGTGGCGACCGGCGCATCGGCCGAGTCGGCCGCATCGGCGTTGAGCACCACGACCTTCGCGTTGACGTCCTTGCGGACCTTGGTCGAACCCAGTCGCGCCGCCTCGGCGTCGGCCTGGGTCGCGAACGGCCCGATCCGGACCCGGTACAAGGTGCGGCCGCCGGCACCGGCGGCGGTTTCCTGGTAGCCCGGCAGGCGGGCGGCGTGCAGCGCGGCGATCACCCGGTCGGCGTCGCTGGCGCTGGCGTAGCTGCCGAAGCTGACCGCGTAGTCGCCGCCGGCGGTGGACGCCGGCTGCATGGCCTTGGCGCCGGCCGCGGTGTCCACGGTCGGCAAGGTGTCGCTGCCGGTCGAGGCCGGCTCGGCGACATTGGCCGGTTCCATGCCGACCACGCCGCCCTGCGGCGCATCGCCCGGGGTCACCAGCGGCAGTTCGCGGGTCTCGGTTTCGCCCGGGGGCGCGTCCGGCAAGGTCAAGGGAACATCAGAGGCGCCGCTTTCGGGCGCGGGCCCTTTGATCAGCATGGGCAGGAAGATCACCGCCAGTGCGACCAGGACCATCGCACCGATCAATCGCTGTTTCAGGGCAGGTTCCATCGCTACTCGATCACTCGCAGGCCGGTTACCGGCGCGAATTATACCCCCGCGGCGGGCAGGCACCGGTGTGCATGCCTGGCCCGGAGCGTTGTATTCAGAATCCTTGCGGCGCAAGGCCGCGGGCGCGAAAACGCCCGGCGCGAGGCCGCCGCGAGGTACGCCAGGCGAAGGCCGCGGCCGCAAACCGGCCGCTATGCCGGACTAACCCGGCGCCGATTCACTCGCCGCCAGCCAGGCCAGTGCCGCGGCGGCCGTATGGAAGGAGCCGAACACCAGGATGCGGTCGCCGACGCCGGCTCGCGTCCGCACCGCCGCGAGCGCCGTGGCGACGTCGGCGTGGCGGCT
>NZ_JBPKJP010000113.1:0-11722 GCF_051217035.1 Lysobacter sp. 1R34A | reverse complement strand
CCGCCCTGGCCACGTCGCAGCCGGCGCCGCCGCCGCCGATGGCCGCGGCGATGCCCCAATTGCCGTTGTCTGCTACACCAACGCCGATTTCTTCACCGTCTGCGGTCCCGCCCGTTTCGATGGGCATGGCCGCGTTGGTCCCGCAGGCATCGCAGCCGGTCAAGGTGATGCCGATGAACGCGGCCACCGCCGCGGCCGCTCCGTCGAAGGAGCCTTCGCCGGGCGACCAGGCCTTCGTTTTCTGACCACCGATCCACCAGCGCCAAACCCTAGCCGCACCCAAGCTTTACTCCCTAGACCCACGATAGACCCACGATTCTTCTCCACCACCTTTGTCCACTCGCGAACTAGAAGGGATCTCTTCATGAACAACACCATTCTCAAGAACTTCGTTTCTGCCTTCGGCATGGCGGCCCTGTTCGTCGGCATGCTCGCCGCGCCGGAGCTGGCGTTCGCCCAGGGCGGCGGCGCCGATGCGGAAGGTCGCGTCACCGGCTTCATCACCAAGCTCAACGGCCTGCTGAACGTCGCCTCGATCGCCATCGTGACGATCGCCGTGATCTTCGCCGGCTACCAGATCGCCTTCGCCCACAAGCGCATCGCCGACGTGGCCCCGGTCCTGATCGGCGGCTTCCTGATCGGCGCGGCCGCCCAGCTGGCCCGCATGGTCATCCCGGAAGACGTCGGCGCTCCGGTCGGCATGGTGATGCACGTCCTGACCACCTATGCATAAGAACGCGCTGTTTCGCGGCTGTACGCGCCCGCCGATGTTCCTCGGCGTGCCGTACATTCCCTTCGCCATCGGCGCGGGGGCTTCGATCCTGCTGACGTTCTACATCAACATGTGGTGCATCGTGTTGCTGCCGATCGTGATTTTCATCATGCGGCAGATGACGCGGCGAGACGAACTGATCTTTCGCCTGCTCGGCCTGAGGCTCCAGTTCCGCACTCGCGTGCGCAACCTGGAACACCACCAGGGCATGTGGGTGTTCACGCCGAATCTGTATCGCAGTCCCAGCGACAAGAAAGCGAAAAAATGAAGTCCGGACGTCATTGCGGCTCGCCCGCAATGACGTCCGGCTTTGCCGGCAACCCACCGCCGGGTCCCACGACTGCCGCTGGCGTCATCGTTGTTTCCGATACCGCAGTTACCGTCCAAGCCGTCCAGCCTCAAACAACCGCTTCGTCCACCCCTCAGGCACGTACCGACCCTATGTTGACGCCCGACGCTCCGATCAGCGAGTTCATCCCGCTGTCCACCCACGTATCGCCGACGGTCCTGAAGACGACCGGGGGCGACTTCCTGTTGGTGTGGCACCTGGGTGGGCTGCCGTTCGTCGGGCGCGAGGAGTGGGAGCTGGAGCATCGCCACAACACCTTCAACCGGATGCTGCAGACCCTGCGCGCTCCGGACTTCGTCAACGTGGCGTTCTGGGTGCACGACATCCGCCGCCGCCGCCGCATCAACACCAAGAACCAGTTCGACCAGCTCTTCAACCAGGAATTGTCGGACGGCTACTTCGCGTCGCTGTCCAGTCAGAAGCTCATGCAGAACGAGCTGTACCTGACGATGATTTACCGCCCGATCGTGTCGGGCAAGCGTTTCGTCGAGAAGTCGGCGAACGTCGAGCAGCTGAAGGAAGAACAGGAACAGGCGATCGGCAAGATCATGGAGCTGGCCAGCAACGTCGAGGCGGTCCTCAAGGACTACGCTCCGTACCGGCTGGGCATGTACGAGGCCAAGAACGGCCTGGTGTTCTCCGAGGCGCTGGAGTTCTTCGGCTACCTGCTCAACCGCATCGACGAGCCGGTGCCGGTGCTGCCGGCGCCGGTCTACAACTATCTGCCGGTCAGCCGGCACATGTTCTCGAACAAGTCCGGCGACTTCGTCATCAATACGCCGAACGGCGTGAATCATTTCGGTGCGATCCTCAACATCAAGGAATACACCGACGCCACGTACCCGGGCATCCTCAACGGCCTGAAGTACCTGGACTTCGAATACGTCGTGACGCATTCGTTCAGCCCGATGGGACGGCAGGACGCGCTGAAGGCGCTCGACCGCACCAAGGGCATGATGATTTCGTCCGGCGACAAGGCGGTCAGCCAGATCATCGAGCTCGACATGGCGATGGACCAGCTCGCCTCGGGCAACTTCGTGCTCGGCGAGTATCACTTCACTTTCACCGTGTACGCCGACAGCCAGGAAAAGCTCGCCCAGCACCTGGCGATGTCGCGCGCCGAACTGTCCAACGCCGGTTTCATTTCGGCCAAGGAAGACCTGGCCGTGGCCTCGTCGTTCTATGCCCAGTTCCCGGGCAACTGGAAGTACCGCACGCGCCTGGCCAACGTCAGTTCGCTGAACTTCCTCGGCCTGTCGCCGCTGCATAACTTCGCGACCGGCAAGAAGGAGAACAACCCCTGGGGCGACTGCGTCACCACTCTGCAGACGACCAACGGCCAGCCGTATTACTTCAACTTCCACGCGACCCATCCGGCCGAGAACTCGCTCGGCGAAAAGGCCATCGCTAATACCATGGTGATCGGTAAGTCGGGTACCGGTAAAACCGCGCTGATCAACTTCCTGCTGAGCCAGGTGCAAAAGCTCAAGCCGGTGCCGACGATCTTCTTTTTCGACAAGGACCGCGGCGCCGAGATCTTCGTGCGCGCCTGCGGCGGCAACTACCTCGCTCTCGAGAACGGCCAGCCGACCGGCTTCAATCCGTTCCAGTGCGAGAACAACGAAACCAATACCCAGTTCCTGTCGGACCTGATCAAGGTGCTGGCTGGCAAGAGCGTCTATTCGGCGCGCGAGGAAGAGGACATTTTCCGCGCGGTCGAGAACATCCTCGACACGCCCCCGCACCTGCGTAGCATGACCAACCTGCAAAAGAGCCTGCCCAACATGGGCGACGACGGTCTGTATGCGCGCCTGCGCAAGTGGACCGCGGGCAACTCGCTGGGCTGGGTGTTCGACAACCCCGTCGACACGATCAACCTCGAAAAAGCCAACATCATCGGCTTCGACTACACCGATGTGATCGACAACCCCGAAGTGCGCGTGCCGGTGATCAATTACCTGCTGCACCGCCTCGAGGAGCTGATCGACGGCCGTCCGCTGATCTACGTCATGGACGAATTCTGGAAGATCCTCGACGGCAGCGGCGGCCTCAAGGAATTCGCCAAGAACAAGCAGAAGACCATCCGTAAACAGAACGGCATGGGCATCTTCGCGACCCAAAGCCCGGAAGACGCGCTGGCCAGCGACATCTCGGCGTCGCTGATCGAACAGACCGCGACCCTGATCCTGCTGCCGAACCCGAACGCCAGCCGCGAGGACTACATCGAAGGCCTCAAGCTCACCGACGCCGAGTACCAGGTGGTCAAGGGCCTCGACGAGCGCTCGCGCTGCTTCCTGGTCAAGCAGGGCCACTCGGCGGTGGTCTGCCAGCTCAACCTGCGCGGCATGGACGATGCCTTGTCGGTCATTTCCGCGTCGACCGACAACATCGACATCATGCATCAGGTGCTCGAGAAGGCCGCACTCAAAAAGGGCGTATCCCAGAACGACTTGGTGCCCGCCGACTGGCTGCAGGACTTTTTCGCCAACCGCAAGGGCTCGGGCAAGGGCCAGGCCAAGAAGGCGGTTTCCGATTCCGCCGCGGCTTGAGCCTGGCGAACCGTTTATTCAGCAGTATCTGACGTCAACCATCAGATCAGGAGAAGGAAGATGAAATCGAACATTGCCAAGCAGGCACGCACCAAGAAGCTGGCTGTCTGCGCACTGGCGTTGAGTAGCGCGATGGCGGCCGGTGGCGTGAACGCGCAATGGGTGGTTACCGATCCTGGTCATACATTTCAGAACGTCTTCCAGCAGATCGCGGTCTCCGCCGAACGCGCCGGCGAGTTCGCCAAAGAGCTGGACGAGTGGAAGAAGCAGTACGAACACTTCCAGCAGCAGCTCATCAAGTTCCAGAGCTTCTTGAACAACCCGATCGCGCTGCCGAACTCGGAGCCCTGGGTCGAGTTGGACAAGTCCGAGGTCGTCAAGCAGAAGTGCGGCGATGCCGGCGGCAGCCTGCTGGGCCGGCTGATGGACAGCGTCGGCCTGCAGCTCAACGGCGACCTGGCCAAGCAGCAGTTGCAGGTGTGCGTGAACATCGAAAGCGCCAAGGTCGACAAGTTCAACTACACCGTCAAGTTCGCCCGCGA
This sequence comes from Lysobacter sp. 1R34A, assembly GCF_051217035.1. NCBI lineage: Bacteria > Pseudomonadati > Pseudomonadota > Gammaproteobacteria > Lysobacterales > Lysobacteraceae > Lysobacter > Lysobacter sp. 1R34A. The sequence goes on along the minus strand of NZ_JBPKJP010000113.1, from coordinate 7,510 downwards.
CTCGGTGCCGCAGATGCAGAGCCTGCTCGGCAAGATCCAGAACCAGCGCGGGACCAGCAGCAGCCAGGGCAACATCCAGGGCGTGGACAGCGAATCGATGCGCCTGGCCAACGACCTGGACATCAAGTACCAGGCTTGGCAGGCCCAGATGAGGACCTACGACGCCTACATCGCCACGATGATGGACAAGCAGAACACCTTGGCCACGCGCGCGCTCAAGGGCCAGGCGAGCCCTCTGGGCCAGATGCTCAGCACCGGGCTCATGGCCGGCGCGCTGCAGTAAGTCGGCGCGCATGGATCGCTGGTCGGCGATGCCGGCGGCAACTATCGGATCGGGAGAGGGAAGATGAAAACGAATGCCAAGCAGGCGTGCAAGAAGAACCTTGCGGTTGGCGTCCTGGCGCTTAGCTGCGTCATGGCGGCCGGCAGCGTCAACGCGCAATGGGTCGTCACCGATCCTGGTCACCAGATCGCGAACATCGGTCAGCAGGTCGCGACCAGCGTCGAGCGCGCGGTGGAATTCGGCAAGGAAATGGCCGAGTGGCAGAAGCAGTACCAGCATTTCCAGCAGCAGCTGATCAAGTTCCAGAGTTTCCTGGACAACCCGATCGGCCTGCCGACCTCCGAGCCCTGGCGCGAGCTGGACAAGGCGCAGGTAGTCGAACAGCGCTGCCGCCAGCCGAGCGGCGGCGGCAGCATTCTCGGCAACCTGATGTCGAGGGTCGGCTTGAGCCTCGACGGCGATCTGTCCGAGCAGCAGATGCAGATCTGCGTGAACATCGAGAGCGCCAAGGTCGAGAAATTCAATTACACCGTCAGGTTCTCGCGCGACACGGTGCCCGAAATGCAGCGGCTGCTCGGCCAAGTGCAGAGCCAGCGCGGCACCAGCAGCGACCAGGGCAACGTGGACGGCGTGAACAGCGAGTCGATGCGCCTGGCGAACGATCTCGACATCAAGTACCAGATGTACCAGGCGCAGATGGCCATCTACGATGCCTACATCGTGGCGATGGTCGACAAACAGAATACGCTCGCCAAGCGCGGCCTGAAGGGCAAGCAGTCGATCATCGGCACGGTCCTCAGCACTGGGCTCATGGCGGGGGCTCTGCAATGACAAGGGCGAACGGCGACGTTCGAATCAAGGCCGCTCTCCGCATGCGGACGATGAGCCAGGCCGGCAACAGCGATTCCAGGGATAGCGGGTGCAGCGATGATTAAAGGACTTAACCTCACCGGCGGCTGGCTGCCGAACTCCAGTCCGCTGGACTGGCTCAATCTGCACGTCAATTCGGTCGGCGACTTCGTCTTCTTCCGTTTGATCCTGAACTACTTGCGCCGCGAAATCCGCGAGTTCGGCCTGGAACTGATGGGTAACGCCATGCAGTGGGTCGGCGGCATCGCGCTGACTCTGATGACGTTGTGGATCCTCTTGCAGGGTTACCGCATCGTCAGCGGCATCTCGCGCGAGCCGATGATGGCCCTGGTGACCAATTCGCTGCGCGCGACCTTCATCGTCGCGGTGGCTACCTCGATGGGCGTGTTCGGAACGAATTTGCACGAGTTCCTGACCGACGACGTCAAGAAGGAAATCAACTGGGTCGTCACCGGCGATGAGAACTCCACTCCGGAGTCTCAGATCGACGAGAACCTGGGCTGGATGCAGTTGGCCTGGTCGAGCATCGACGCCATGCAGGTGGTCAGCGATCCGGCATTGACCGACGAGAAGACCCGGGCGATGTGGGCGGTCGGGTTCGGTACCGGCGGGCCGGCGATTACCGCGGGTATCTCGCTGTTGCTTTATGAAATTGCGATGGCCTTGTTCATCGGACTGGGACCGATATTCATATTGTGTTTGCTGTTCGACCAGACAAAGCAACTGTTCAGCAAGTGGCTGTACTATGGCATCGGAACCATGTTTTCGATGGCGATGTTGAGTGCGATGGTCGCGATCGCCATGAAGATGGTCGCCAAGGTGGCGCTCGTCTTCTGGGGTACCGCGATCGCCGGTGCGATCTGGGGCTCTGAGTTCACCCAGGGCATGTCGAGTCAGGCGTTGCAGCAGGGCGGTCTGGGTTTGATCCTGACGGTGTTGATCATCAGCGCACCGCCGATGGCCGCGATGTTCTTCCAGGGCGTGTTGGGTCAGTTCAGTTCGTACAATTCGTTCGCACCGCCGCAGTCGCAAGGCGCTTCGCCGGGTGGCGGGATTCCGTCGCAATACGGTGCTGGTGCGCCGAATCGAGGCGGCGATAACGTGGTTAATCAGTCCAATATGGTTCCTCAGCAGGCTGGAGCGCCGAGAGTATCAACTGGGCAACCAATGCATGCCGAGACTTCTATGCCGGGCCAACGTGGCTTAGCGAACGCAGACACACCCGTGGGGCCTGGGCAGCGCGGAGTCGGCAATAGGGAATAAGGAAACTCAAGTCATGAAAGCGGTTGGCCTATCCATATTTGCGGTTCTCGCGCTTTTCTGTGGTGGGCAAGCTTCGGCACAGTGTCCAGCGGGTACGCCCTCAGCAGGAAACCCGCAATGCATCCCGCCGAGCGCCTGGCCGCAAAATTCAGCTCCAGCGCGACCCGCGGGGCCGACTTGGAAGCTGACTTGGGGTGCGATCGCCATTGATCCGGATCACGGAGATGTCGGTACATCCGTGGGGCAGTTCAGCAAACGAAAGGCTGAGCGTGAAGCACTGGGTCGCTGCTCCGAGAAAGGCGCGAAAGGCTGCAAGAAGATTCTGTTTACTTATCAGAATCAATGTGCGGCCGTAGCGTGGCCCACGGTGCTCGGACAAGGTGCAGTCATCAAGGCCGCAAGCGGGCCGACCATCGAGTCGGCGAGTGACTATGCGATCAAGCATTGTGCTGGCCCTGGTGCTGGCGGGGGATGTCGAATTGTTTATTCGGGGTGCTCCGACGCTGTTCAAGTTGGCGGATAGACGTCCCTAAACGCTGGGCTTGAGTTATCGTCAACGAATGCCGCTTTGTGTTGAAGAAAAAGCCCATGTCTTCGGACATGGGCTTTTTGCTGGCGCGAGTGGCCATCGATTGTTGCCGTTGTACCTTTGGACCGGCTCTCCGTCGGCGCCTGAAGTCTCTTTACTCGGCAGATGACTCAGGTTCTTAACACTAAGCGCCCGAATCCTATTCGTCTGCAATGGCGTCGGTGCCGTTTGACGAGAACAATTGGGCGATCCGCTGCCCGAACGGCGGCCTTTAGGAATCGCTGCATTTACCGCCTCTTGCACGAGCGATTCGATTTAATCGAGCGGATGGATAAACAGATACTTTGATTCCCGCGGTAGGTGAATCGACGGGAAGTGTTGAAATGAAGGTCTTACGTCTGTTGGTCGTTCTAGGTGTCGGATTGCTATGGAGTCCGGGCTCTCTAGCGCGATGCGAAGCCGGCATGCCCTCGGCCGGCAACCCACAGTGCATCCCGCCGATACTCGTTAGGTGATTCGTTTCTTAAGTTTGATGCGACAATGCTCAGTCTGTGGCTTGCATTACAAATATTGGAACGGAACGAGTCATGTCTCGCGACATGAGCCGTTTATTAGCAGGGCGGAAATTGATGTAAGCGGTTCTTTCTTGGCGTTCTCGACTCGTGTTGCGAGAATGATGCAGTTGAGATCGCAGTGCTTCAATTCTTGGCGGCGATATGGACAAGGAGTGTTGAGTTGAAGACGGTTTGCTTATCAATGATCTTGCTTTGCGCCATTTGGTCCGCATCCGCGACGGCACAATGCCCGGCAGGCATACCGTCTGGTGGCAATCCTTCGTGCATACCGCCGGGCGCCTGGCCGCAGAATGCTCCCTCTCAGCAAGCCGTCCCGCGGGAACGCTGGGAAAGCCGTTGGGGGGCTATCGCTACGGATGCCCCTAATGCTGCACTCGGCACCTCGACAGGAATGAAATCCAAGCGCCAAGCCGAACGGCAGGCGCTGTCGGAATGCAAGAAGAGGGGCGGAAGCAAATGCATTCTGGACGTCTCGTATTTCGACCAGTGTGCAATTCTTGTCACAGGCGATAAGAAATATAGCGTTCATACCGCCATCTCGGTTGAAAGGGCGGCGGAAATAGGTATGCGGCAATGCAGTAATGACGACACCAATTGTCGTGTGTACTACAGCAATTGCAGCGTGCCGCAGCTCGTCCCATAGTGAGCCGCCATTTCCATCCCGGCGGTCACCCATTCAACGCGGGTTGTTTCGGTTTCGGTGGGTAAAGTACTGGCGTGAACCGTTTGCACCACCGGGGTAACAGGGAATGTTGAGATGAAGACAAGGTGTCTGGCCGGGCTTGCCACCCTTTGTTCGCTTTGGAGCCCGGTCGCCGCCGCGCAGTGCCAAGCCGGCATGCCCTCGGCCGGTAATCCGCAATGCATTCCGCCGAGCGCATGGCCGCAGAATGCGTCGGCGCAGCAGGCGACGCCAGCAGGCCCAAGTTGGAAACTGACCTGGGGCGCGATCGCCATCGACCTCGACAGCGGCGATGTCGGCACGACCGTCGGCAAGCCGAGCAAGCGAAAGGCCGAGCGCGAAGCCTTGGACCGTTGCGAGGCCAGCGGCGCGAAAGGCTGCCGGCAGGTCTTGTTCGCTTACGAGAACCAGTGCGCGGTGATCGCATGGCCGTCGGTGGTCGGGGTAGGCGCCGGGGTGATCGCGCAAAGCGGCGCCACGGTCGAGGCGGCCAGCAAGATCGCGCTCAAGCGCTGCGCCGGTACCAGCGTGGGCGATAGCGGAAAATGCCGGATCGTCTATTCGGAATGCACAGAGCCCGTGCTCGTGTCGCCTTGACCGGCAGGCATGGCCCGGAAAGCCGGTCCTTTGAAGGCGAGGGCGGCCTCGACGACAAGCTTCGAGGCCTGCATTGATGCTGGCCTGGTACGGGTCTTGGCCGCCCGCGAATACTCTTCATCGATGAACAGGGAAGGGCCCATGCGCTTCACCCGCAGGCCTTGAGCATCCGACTTTGCCTCGTTCATCGGCTTCGCCCCGGCGCGATCCGGCGGTGTCCGCGGGCGGTTCGAGTGCGTTTGCGGCTGTGCTAACCTGCGGCCCTGGACTGCAAAGGAGTCGCAGTGAAGCCGAATCGAATCATCCTGTTGCTGTTGGCCGCCTCGCTCTGCTCATGCAGCGCCGACTCGGGCCGGGGACAGGCGGACGCGGCGCCAGTCGTCAAAGCTCAAGCGCAAACCGAACGCGCTGCGCCCATGGAGAACGCGATGGATAGCAACGCTTCTGAAGCCACGGCCGAAGCGGTCGTCGCCAAGAGCCCGACCCGCTCGTCGACCGAGTTGGGGGCCGCCTTCAAGAAGGACATGGCCTACGCCGATCTTCGCAAGCTGGTGCTCGACGGCGGCTGGACCCCGGTGGTGGAGCCGGCCTGCAAGAAAAATGTGGGCGGCGAAGCCGAGATTTGTGATCTAATTCCCGAATTGGATGCTTGCAGCGGCGATGGCTACTGCATAATGCACTTCGAAAGCGTCAGCAGCGGCGAGAAGTTGGACGTGACGACCTATGGAATGGTCGAGGACTGGAACGTCGCTGGTGAAGATTCGCGCTTGAACGTTACCGAGTGGGGCTTCGCGAAAGCTTCCAAGGGTTGAGGGCCGGCCAGGAGGCCGCTTCAGCTCGCAAGAAATCGTGGCGCAGATGCGCCATTGCGGTCCCGGGTCTGCAAGTGCCCGGTCCGTAAAGTCGAAGTCGGCTCCGGCCGGTTTCGCATGGCCTGGAAAGATTCAGGATGAATCGGTTTTCCAGGTAACCATCGACTTACTTGCTTGAGCTGGAGGCTCACTACAATGGGAAACAGACTAGGCGACCTCATCGCGCAAGGTGAGGGCGGATACAACTCATACAATCGCGGAAGCGCGGGCGACGCCCGTGGCGCCACGATTGATTTTTCGCGCATGACCGTCGGCGAGCTGCAAGAAGCGCAGCACCTGCCGCGACGCGATCCCGACCGCCTGTTCGCGGTCGGCAAGTACCAAATCATCCCCGGCACCATGGACGGCGCAGTCCGCGGGCTTCGGCTCGACCCGGACCAGCGCTTCACGCCGGAGCTCCAGGAGCGGATCTTCTCCGACTACCTGATCGTCCAGAAACGCCCCGACATCCACGGCTACATCACCGGCAAGCCCGGTGTGACGCTACACGATGCGCAGGAAGCGATGGCGGCCGAATGGGCGAGCGTGGCCGACCCCGACACCGGGCGCAGCCGTTACGGCGGAGTGGGGGGCAACCGCGCCTCGATCTCGGCCGAGCGGGCCGGCGAAGCGCTGCAGGCGATGCGGGCCGAGTACAAGGCCGCGATCGACCAGGGCCTTACGCCGCAAGCCGCCTGGCGGGCCGTCAACGACGCATCTTCGGCCCAGGCCCAAACCACGCCGCGCGCACCCGAACGCGATGCGATGGCCGATGGCGTGTTGAAGCGCGGCGAGCAGGGCGCGGAAGTGCGCGCCATGCAGGAAACGCTCAACAAGCTCGGCTACCGCGACGCGCAAGGGCAGCCGCTCAAGGCCGACGGCGACTTCGGCGATCGCAGCAAGCAGGCGCTGCAGGCGTTCCAGCAGGCCCACGGCCTGAAGGACGACGGCATTGCCGGCCCCAAGACGCTGGAAGCGTTGAGGAAGGCCGAGCAGGCGCCTTTGCTGTCGAATGCGGCGCATCCGGACCATGCGATGTTCAAGAGCGCGGTGGACGGGCTGGAAAAGCTCGGTCCGCAGGCGTTCCACAATCGCCAGGATCTGGAGCGCGCCGCGGCGACGCTGACGTACGAGGCCAAGGTGAGCGGTCTGAACCGGATCGATCACGTGGTGCCGAATGCGGACGGAAGCGGGCTGTTTGCGGTCCAGGGCGGCTTGACCGACCCGGGCAGCCAACGCGCCCACGTCAACAAGGCTCAGGCGGCGAACCAGCCGGTCGAGCAGTCGACGTTCCAGGTCCAGCAGGACGCGCCGCAGCAGGCCGCGCCGACGCAAGAGCACAAGCCGAAGGTCCTGACCGCGTAAGCGCGCGGCGCTCCGTTCGCGTACGCGTCCGGAACGCCGTCTCGCCCGCTCGGTCGGCGTCGCCTCGTGCCCGTCGCCGCGTGCGCGCAAGCGTACGTGCCGGCGCAGTGCGGTCGCGTCGTTCGGTGGTTCCCGCCCTTTCGTCGTCGCGCGTGCGTCGGTCCCGCCAGGCCGACCCGGTCGTGCCCGTGTCAGCGACTTTCCCTCAGCCAGCCGGGCCCGCCAGCACTGCGAACGCAGTCTGTCGCGCCGCCGCGTTCGGCGAACGAATACGACTTCACCCGCGACACCCCGTTACCTCGATCAGTCAAGGAATTGCTATGAAATCTGTGAATCTCTTGGGCATCGCGCTGTTGACCGTGTTGAGCGGTTGCCAGGGCGGCACGGCGAACGGCGACACGTCGGCGACGCCGGCGGCCGAGACCGCGCCGCAAGCGTCGGCTCAAACCGAGACCGCTCCGGCCGCGACCGCCCCGGCGGCACCGGCCGCGACGC
>NZ_JBPKJP010000112.1:0-11822 GCF_051217035.1 Lysobacter sp. 1R34A | reverse complement strand
GCCCCAGGCGGTTGCGGCCACGACTCCGGCGGCGCCGACGCCCGAAGCGGCGAAAGCGCAATGCTTCAGCGTCGGCCCGTTCGCCGATGCCGCGGCCGCCGATGCGGCGCGGGCGAAGTTGCAGCCGCTCGCGCAGAAGCTGGCGACGCGTGCCCAGGCCGGCAGCTCGAACCCTTCGCGCGGTTGGCGCGTGTATCTGCCGCCGGCCGCGAGCGCGGAGGCGGCGCAGGCGACTGCGCAGCGCATTCGCGCCGCCGGTTTCAGCGATCTGTTCGTGATGGGCGCCGGCGCCGACGCCAACGGCATCGCCCTCGGCCGTTTCCGCAGCGAGGACTCGGCGCGCAAGCGTGCGTCCTCGCTCAGCGAGGCCGGTTTCCCGGCGCGAGTCGAAGCGCTCGGCGAGACGACCTCGGCGACCTGGATCGACGCGGCCACCACCACCTCGAACGGCGATGCCCTGCGCCGCGCCGCCGGCGCCCAGCGCTGGCGCAGCGTGTCTTGCGGCGCCCTCGGCTGAGCGCGCTGTCCGTGGGCGGCGCGGGCGCGTAGAATGCGCCTGCCGTCGCCGCATCGGTGCTCCAGTCCCGGTCCGCACGCCGTCACGCCTTGCCGCTTTAGCTCAGTTGGTAGAGCACTCGCCTTGTAAGCGAGCGGTCGTCCGTTCGATTCGGACAAGCGGCACCACGTGAATCCGAGGAAAAACAACCGCCCGGCTAACCCATCCAACGGCCCGAACCATTCCGGCGCTTGTCCAAACCACGAGCGCCCCGCGGCGAATCACCAATCCATCGCCCAGGCCTTGCGCTGCCAAGGCAGGCGAACCGCAGTTGGTTCAGCACATCCAACGCCCGAACCATTCCGGCGCTAGGTCAACCGCGAATGCCTTACGGCAAACCGCCGATAGTCCTGCGATGCCGCCAAGGCAGGCTGAGCCGCACTCACTCCCATCCCTCCCACGTCCGGCCCTGCTGCAACGCCGCACGACCGCTCACGCACAGCCCCGCATCCGCCCTGAGCTAGAATGCCGGCATCGTCGGCGGCCGCAGCGCAACGCGCGGCCCTGTTGCGGCGATCGCGCGATGCCGCGGGCATCGTCTGCGTTCACTATCGATATCCCTCGTGCGTCGCCATGCCGGCGCAGGGAAGAGGAAGTCTCATGAGTCGTACTTATCCTCCGGTGTCCTTGCTCGGCGCGCCGACCGACGTCGGCGCCGGTCATCGCGGCGCGCGGCTCGGACCGGAAGCGCTGCGCATCGCCGGTCTCGGCGAAGCCTTGAGCGCGCGCGGCGTCGACGTGGTCGATCGCGGCAACCTCGACGGCCCGCGCAATCCCTGGCAGAAGCCGGTCGAGGGCTATCGCCACCTGCCCGAAGTGGTGGCCTGGAACCGCCTGGTGATGGACGCGGTCGGCGCGGAGTTGCGCGAGGGCCGCATGCCGATCCTGCTCGGCGGCGATCACTGCCTCGGCCTGGGCTCGATCACCGCGGTCGCCCGGCATTGCCGCGAGACCGGCAAGCAATTGCGCGTGCTCTGGCTCGATGCGCATGCCGACTTCAACACCAGCCAGGTCACCCCGTCGGGCAACATCCACGGCATGCCGGTGTCGTGCCTGTGCGGGCTCGGCCCGGAAGCCTTGACCCATCTCGGCGGTTCGGCCCCGGCGATGCGCGCCGACGAGATCCGCCAGATCGGCATCCGTTCGGTCGACCGCGGCGAGAAACAGTTGATCCAGCAGCACGGGCTCGACGTCTACGACATGCGGTACATCGACGAGATCGGCATGCGGCGGGTCATGGAGGAGGCGCTCGAAGGCGTCGACGAGAACACCCATCTGCACGTCAGTTTCGACGTCGACTTCCTCGACCCGAGCATCGCGCCCGGAGTCGGCACCACCGTGCCGGGCGGTCCCAACTACCGCGAGGCGCAGTTGGTCATGGAGATGATCGCCGACAGCGGGCGTCTGGCCTCGCTCGACATCGTCGAACTCAATCCGATCCTCGACAAGCGCAATCGCACCGCCAAGCTCGCGGTCGACCTGGTCGAAAGTCTGTTCGGCAAATCGACCCTGATGCGCGAATGAGCGCGGATGTCGCCGCGGCGATGAATCGCCGCTGACGGCGGCACGCCGGGCCCGGCTCGCGATGGCCGGTTTCCGCGGGCGCCGGGCCGGCGCTGCACACCGGCTTCACATTGGCTCGCGTTTCATGCGGACAGGACGCGACAGCGTGCGCGGCCCGATCTGGTATCCGTAACCGACCAAGGAGTTCCTATGAAGCGTTTGACTGCCCTGTTGCTGCTGGCCCTGTTCTCGATGGGCACCCTGACCGCTTGCAACACCGTGGCCGGTGCCGGCAAGGACGTTCAGAAGGCCGGCGAAAAGGTCGAGCAGACGGCCGAAGACGTCCGCGACGGCAAATAAGCCGTTACGGTCCGTCGAATCTGTGAAAAGGCCGGAGCGATCCGGCCTTTTCTGCGTCTGGGGGTTGGCTGTCCGATGAAGACGGCGGCGCATGCATCGCGTTGGCGCGCCCGATCGCCGTGCTGGTCGCCCACCATCTGCATGGTGGGTCGCCGAAGCGCGAACCTGCGCACAAAACGCAATGAGGCATTCATCCGCGTTCACCGAGATCAAGCCGCAGCTAACGCAATCGTGACCCGGCCGGAACGTGACCGTTGCGAAACTGTCTCGGCGATACGGCAAGCCAACGACGCGCTGGACAGTCATCTCGAACGACTGCATGCGCATGACTGCATCGCACGCGCGTCGCGCCGGATCCGACTTCCCCCAACGAAGGAGTGTTATCGATGAACAAAGACATCATTGCCGGCAAGTGGACCCAGATCAAGGGCAAGGCCCAGGCCAAGTGGGGCGATCTGACCGACGACGTATTCGATGTCGCCGAAGGCAACTCGGAATACCTCGCAGGCAAGTTGCAGGAGCGCTACGGTTGGGAACGCGACCGCGCCGAGAAGGAAGTGAGGGAATTCGGCAAGACGCTGAACTGAGCGATGCCTTGATGCGCTTGCGGATCGGCTCTCCAGCGATCCAAACAGGCGTGAACGAAGCGAGCTGAAACGAAGCGAGCTTGAACCGGGCGCCGCTGTCGCGCGGGAAAACGCGCGATACGCGTTCGGGGATGGAAGGGGAAGCGGGCCGGATTCGTCCGGCCCGTTTTTCGTTGCGCCGCGTTTCGCCTGACCGATCGATATCGATTGCACCATCGCGGCCCCGCCCTGTCGAGGATCGCCTCGCGCGTTACCAACCGCGCGGCGGCGGGTCGGCGACGAAACCGTTCGGGAACGCGTGCGGTTCGTTGTCCCGATATGGCGCGCGGTAACGCGGCACGATGCCGCGCGCGACCAGGTTCCGATAATCGTCGTAGCGGAACTGGATGACCTGGGCCGGCGAACGCGACGCGCGGACGAAATCGGTCTGCGAGACCGGCGACCACTCCCGCGCGCCATGACCGGTGCCGATGGACTGCGCCGCGGTACTGTCGGCTGCGGCTTCGCGCGCCTTGCTTGCACTGGCCGCCGGCGCGGCTGCGCCGTTGGAGGCGCGGCGCTCGGCCTCGGCCATGCCCTGGTCGCGGCCGTACGGCGGCGACGCCGGATAGGGATAGGGATACGGACGCGGCGGTTCGCGATACACCGGACGTTCCTCGAACACCGCCACGCCGATCACGCCGACGTTGGCGGGACGTCCGGTGCGCGCGGCGTAGCTGTCGGGCAGATCGGTGAAGACGAACTGGGCGACATCGTCGAGCGATTTGCGCCAGCCGTTGATTTCGGTCGATTGCCAGGCATCGAGCACGTAGCCGGCCTGCGAGGGGCTAGCGGTCTGGCCGCTGACCGCATTGACGCCGTCGACCGACAGTACGACCAGCACGCGTTGGCCGGTGGTGTTGGTCAGGCGCACGGAATAGCGGTGCCCGGGCGTGCCGGCGATCCATTGCTGGCCGCGGTGCGGATAGGTCGGCAGCCAATCGCCGCTGTCGCGGTCGATCACCGCGAGGTCGACCAACGGGCGGCCGAAGGCCGGGGTGCAGGCGGTGGCGGTCAACACGGCACCGGCGAGCAGGGCGAAGGTGCGGAACATGGCGGTGTCTCCTGGGTGGTCGAGCATGCAAACGCACCTGTTCCCGGAACGGGGTTGCGCGGCCCGGTCTGGCCGGCCGCGGCGCTCAGCCGGCGCTCAGCCGCCGGTCCGGGACCCACCCGATCCTCGCCTGAGGCTGGCTTGAGGCCCCGCGGACGAGGCGGGGGCCGCCGGGCAGCGGGTACACTGGCCGGCCACGTTCCACCCACGATCGGCAATGACCCAGACCCGCATCCTGACCGGCATCACCACCTCCGGCACCCCGCATCTCGGCAACTACGTCGGCGCGATCCGCCCGGCGATCGCCGCGAGCCTGGCCCCGGACGTGGAAAGCTTCTATTTCCTCGCCGACCTGCACGCCTTGATCAAGGTGCAGGAGCCCGAGCGCGTGCAGCGCTCGACCCTGGAGATCGCGGCGGCATGGCTGGCCTGCGGGCTCGATCCGTCCAAGGTCTGGTTCTACCGCCAGAGCGAGATCGTCGAGATTCCGGAGCTGTCGTGGTTCCTGACCTGCGTCGCCGGCAAGGGCATGCTCAACCGCGCTCATGCCTACAAGGCCGCGGTCGACAAGAACCGCGCCGAAGGCGAGGACGACGATGCCGCGATCACCGCCGGCCTTTTCATGTACCCGGTGCTGATGTCGGCCGACATCCTGGCGTTCAACGCCAACCAGGTGCCGGTCGGCCGCGACCAGATCCAGCACATCGAGATGGCGCGCGACGTCGGCCAGCGCTTCAACCATCTCTACGGCGAGCATTTCGTCCTGCCCGAGGCGCTGATCGAGGAAAGCGTGGCGACCTTGCCGGGCCTGGACGGGCGCAAGATGAGCAAGAGCTACGACAACACCATTCCCTTGTTCGCGCCGCGCGACACGTTGAAGAAACTGATCTATTCGATCGTCACCGACTCGCGCGCGCCGGGCGAACCGAAGGACACCGAGGGCTCGGCCCTGTTCCAGATCTACCAGGCTTTCGCCAGCGTCGAGGAAACGCAGGCGATGCGCCGCGCCTTCGCCGAGGGCATCGGCTGGGGCGAGGCCAAGCAGGCCCTGTTCGAACGCATCGACGGCGAGGTCGCGCCGTTGCGCGAGAAGTACGAGACGCTGATGGCGCGCCCGCAGGACATCGAAGCGATCCTGGTCGACGGCGCCCGCCGCGTGCGCGCGCAGCATGTCAGCCCGCGCATGAGGGCGCTGCGCGAAGCGGTCGGCCTGCGCGATCTGTCGCAGGCCTCGGTCAAGACGGCGGCCAAGGCCGAGAGCAAGGCGAGCCTGCCGGTGTTCAAGCAGTACCGCGAAGGCGACGGGCAGTTCTATTTCAAGCTCGCCGACGGCGACGAGGTGCTGCTGCAAAGTCGCGGCTTCGCTTCGCCGAAAGAGGCCGGGCAGCTGATCGCCGCGCTCAAGGCCGGCAAGAGCGACGTCGCGGCTTTGCTCGCCGCGGCCGATGCCGTCGACGACGCCCGCCGCGACGCGGTGGCCGCGGCGCTGAGCGCGATCGTGCAAGCCGAAGCCGAGGCGCAGGCGGCGAAGGACAGCGCGACGTCGTGAGCCGGTTCGTCGAACTCAACCTGGCGCTGATCCTGTTCCTGCCCTGGTTCGCGATTCTCGGCGCGCTATTCTGGCTGTACCCGCGGCAGCCGCGCAATGCCGCGCGGCGTTTGTTCGATGCGGTGTCCCTGGCCGCGTCGGTATGCGCCTTCGTGCTGGCGATCCGCTGGGCACACCGCTATGCCGGCGACGCCTATGGCGCGATGTGGCCGCAGATCTTCGCGACCTCGCTCGGTTACGGGGTGTTCCTGGCGACCTTGACCATCGCCGGCGTGGTGCGCTGGCGCTGGCTGCGTCGCTGGACCGACATGCTCGATTGAGCGGGCGATAGACGGGACCGACGAAACCTTCGCGCCCGACGACCGCGAACGGGCCGGCGCCTGCGACCAAAGCCGCATGTCGCCGCGGCGCCCAGCGCATAGACTGGGGCCCGACTCCGCCGCGCAGTGCCGTCATGAGCGAATCCCTGGGCATCGTCACCATCGACACCGGTTTTCAGCGGCCGATCTTCGATGCCGCGTATCTGGTGGTCGACAGCGGCCGCGGCGCGTTCATCGATTGCGGCACCCAGCATTCGATCCCGGCGTTGCTCGCGGCGCTGCCGCCGCAAGGCCTGACCCCGGCCGACGTCGACTGGCTGATCCTGACCCACGTCCATCTCGATCACGCCGGCGGCGCCGGTGCGCTGATGCGGCAGTTGCCGAATGCGCGGCTGGTGGTGCATCCGCGCGGCGCGCCGCACATGATCGATCCCGCGCGCCTGGTCGCCGGCGCCACCGCGGTCTACGGCGAGGCGGAAATGGCCCGCAGCTACGGCGAGATCGCGCCGGTGGCGGCCGAACGCGTGGTGATCGCCCGCGACGGCCACATCGTCGAGTTGGGCGGACGGCCGTTGCTGTGCGTCGACACGCCCGGGCATGCGCGCCATCACCTGTGCGTGTGGGACGAGCGCAGCCGCAGTTGGTTCACCGGCGATACCTTCGGTCTGTCGTATCGCGAGTTCGATTCGGCGCGCGGGCCCTTCGTCATTCCGACCAGCTCGCCGGTGCAGTTCGAACCCGAGCCGCTCAAGGCCTCGATCCGCATGCTGCTGGCCAGCGATCCCGAGGCGATGTACCTGACCCATTACGGCCGTGTCGGCGACGTGCAGCGGCTCGGCGCCGAGCTGATCGAGCAGATCGATGCGATGGTGCGGATCGGCTGCGACGCGCAGGCCGCCGGAGGCGATCGCCATGCGCGCATGAAGGCCGCGCTCGAGGCGCTGTACACCGAGCGCGCGCGGGCCCACGGCAGCCCGCTCAGCGAGGCGCAAGTCCATGCCAGTCTGGCGGTCGACATCGAGCTCAACGCCCAGGGCCTGGGCGTGTGGCTGGATCGCCAAGGTTAGCGGGCGTCTCGGCGATGGCAGAGATGGGCTGAATCGCAGATGCCGGAAAACGTGAGTCCGATCGGGCCGTTCACGGGCGTTGAATCGGCGCCGGAGTAGCGTCCAGGGCTGGAAAACTACGCCCCGACCTGCCGATGTCCGTCGTGCCGTTGCGCCCGCAGCCGATGCCGACCGAGCCCGGAGACGAGTCCGGCCGTCAACTCGCGCTCGCCGGCTACGGCTTGCTCGACAGCGTGCCCGAGAGCGCCTACGACGACTTGGTCCGGCTCGCGGCGACCCTGTGCCAGACGCCGGCCGCGGCGATCGCCCTGGTCGACAACGGACGGGTCTGGTTCAAGGCGCGGGTCGGGCTGAAGGCGTCGGAGCGACCGCGCTCGGACTCGATCTGCCATCGCCTGATCGCCAATGCGCTGCCGGACCAGGTGCTGGTGGTCGAGGACCTCGCCGACGATCCGCGGTTCGCCGGGCTAGGCCTGAAGCTCGACGAGCGCCCACTGCGCTTCTATGCGGGCGCGCCGCTGCTGAGCCCCGACGGTTACGCGCTCGGCACCTTGTGCGTGATGGACAGCGTGCCGCGCGAATTGCGCAACGCGCAGCGCGAAGGCCTGGCGGCGATCGCGCGCCAGGTCCAGCATCTGTTCGAACTGCGCCGCTATGCGATCGAGCAACGTCGGCTGTTGTCCGAACGAGAGGCCTTCGCCCAACAGCTCGAACAGGCCCAGGCCGATCTGCAACGGCGCCACGACCTGCTTCAGCACAGCGCCAGCCACGATCCGCTGACCGGCCTGCTCAACCGCACCGCGCTGGCGCAGTTGCTCGGCAGCGAAGACTCGATGGACCGCCTGCGCCGCGCCGCCTACACCTTGATGTTGATCGACGTCGACCACTTCAAGATGGTCAACGACCGGCACGGCCACCTGCTCGGCGACCGCGCCCTGCGCGCGGTGGCCGACGCGGTCGCCGGCTCGATCCGCGAAGGCGATGTCGCGGTGCGTTTCGGCGGCGAGGAGTTCCTGGTGGTGCTGCCGGGCACGCACCTGGCGACGGCGGCGGAAGTCGGCGAACGCATCCGCCAGCGCATCGCCCGTTCGTCGCTGCCGTTTCCGTTGACCGTGTCGATCGGCGTTGCCGGCGGCGAGCCCGAGCGCGACCGCCCCGAGCAAGTATTCGACCGCGCCGACCAGGCGCTGTACCGGGCCAAGGCCAGCGGCCGCGACCGGCTCGTCGTCGACGACAGCTGAGCGCCGTCAGTCCCAGACGTTCGGCGCCGCACCGCGTTCGGGATGCTTCATGTGCACGATGCAGAAGCGGTGGCCGGTCGGCGCTTCCATCACCCACCAGCGCTTGACGAAGGCCACCCGCCTGGCGCCGAGCGCTTCCAGGCGCGCGGCTTCGGCGTCGAGGTCGTCGCTCTCGATGTCCAAGTGCACGCGCGAGGGATGGGCGACCTTCTGCACTTCGATCTGCAGGGCGGCGGGACCGTCGGCGAGCGAGGCGTATTCGGCGTCGCCGTCGTCGTAGGTTTCGCTGCGGGCCAGGCCGAGCGCGTCGCTCCAGAAATTCGCGGCGGCGTCGAGGTCGCCGGTTTCGCAATCGATGATGAATCCGGCCAGGCGGCTGCGATGGGCCATGGCAATGCTCCGTGGGAAGGACCGCGGTGCAGATTGCCGCGCCGAGCCCGGTCGGGAAAGTGCCGGCGCGGCGAGGCGGCGCGGTACTCGTCACATCGCTGTATCGCTACGCCGCGTTGGCGCAGCGTCCCGGCATCGCGATTCAGTGCAGCGGCAAACTCCGGCCCGTGGCGTCGGCGCGGGCGAGCGCGTCGCGGTACAGCGCGTACTCGTCTCGATCGAGGGCGAAGTTCTGCAGGGCGAACGCCGCCGCGCGGCGCAGGTCGGCGTCGGCTCCGGCGTCGCCGGCGATGTCGAGTAAGGCGATCTTGAGGCGTTCGGAACGCGCGCCGGAGGCTTCGATGCCGGCGATCGCGGCGCGGCGCACGGCGAGGTCCGGATCGAGCAGGGCCGGTTCGAGGATCGCGGCGCCGTCGCCTTGTTTGTCCCAGCGCGCCGACTGCAGCACGGCGCTGGCGCGCACCTCGGGGTCGGCGTGGCCGCGCAGCGCGGCGAGGCGTTCCAGCAGCGGCGCGGCGTCTTCGCTCGCGACGACCGCCGGCGCGAGCATGTCGATGCTTTCCTTCAACAGCGCCGGATCGCGCTCCTCGCGCAACTGCCGCGCCAAGGTGTCGCGCACTTCGGCGCGGTCGAGCGGAAACGCCTTGAGCAGGGCCAGGCCGTTGCGCCGCATTTGCGGGTCGGGATCAGCGGCGAGTCGCCGACCGAACTGCAGGACCTCGTCGTTGGCCACGCCCTGCAGAATCGCGAGCAGGGCGCCGCGCCGGTCGAGATCGGTCTCGAAGCTGTAGCGGCGCAGCAGTTCGCGCAAATGGCCCGGGTCCTGCGAGGCGCGGCGGACGTCGCGGTCGAGGTCCTCGGCGCCGCGCCCGCGCGGGCCGCCGCCGGCCAGGGCGTCGGCCAGGGCCGAGTGCTGCGTACGGGTCGGCGTGTCCGCCGAGGCGGGCGCGCCTGAGGCGTGGTCGCCGCCCTGGGGCGCCGCAGGCGCCATCCACGAGCGGGTGATTGCCGCGCCGAGCAGGCCGCCGATCAAGGCGGACGTCAGCAGCGCTAGGCCTAGCCGGGCGTGGCTCATGGCTGCGAAGGCTCGGCGTAGTTCATCGGCGTCCTCGATGCGATGCCGACGGCGGGGCGGCGGTCTCGCCGCCGCCCCGGTGCGCCGTCGCGCCGTCGGGTTTGTTTACAGGGTCATCAACAGTCCGGAGCGACGCGGCCGTCGGAACCGGTGTAGGTGTAGGCATCCGGAATATAGCGGTTGCTGCCGACGGCGCCGATGTTGTTCCACAGATTGCTGGTGCCGTAGGTGCCGCTGACCGATTCGCCGGTCTTCTGGCAGCGGATGGTCACGCTGGCGCCGTTGGCGAGCGAGCCGACGACGCTGTAACCGGTGCCCGGGCCCGAGCGCACGTTGAGCGCCGAGCCGCTGGTCCTGACCGTGCCGGTGGCGCCGCCGGCGCTGCAGCTGTTGCGGCTCTTGTAGGCCACTTCGTACTGGTCGTAGACGATGGTCGCGCCGTTCCAGACGATCTTCTGGTCGTCGCCGTTGAGGCGCTGTTCGTAGTGCAGGTGAGCGGAGATGCTGTTGCCGGGACGGGTGGTCTTGCCGAGCGTGCCGATCTTCTGCCCCTGCGACACGCGGGCGCCGTTGCCGACCGAGATGGCGTTGAGATGGGCGTAATAAGTCTGCCAGCCGCCGCCGTGATCGATCACCACCAGGCGGCCGTAGCCGGTGCCGGGGTGCGGGTCGTAGGTGCGCGCGGTGCCGGCGGCCGAGGCGACCACGGGCGAGCCGAGGTCGGCGTCGCTGAGCGGGCGCGGCTTGTGGTTGAGATCGACGGCATAGCGCAGCCCATGGCCGGGGTAGGTGTCGCCGTACCAGGTCTGGCCGCAGGGGAAGGGCATCTGGAAGGCCGGCCGGGCGGCGTGGGCGGCCGGCGCGATCAGGCCGAAGGCCGCGACTGAAATGCACGACAGGGCCGTGCGCAGGAAACGCTTCATGCTGGAACCTCTCGACTGACGATGAGGGCGAAGGGCCGGCCGCGGCGCCGGCAGGCGCCCGATGCCGGGATTGCGGGCCGACGCTAGCGCGATTCCTGGGTAATTGATTTAGGGAATTATTTATTCCTAAACGCAATCGTAGCGGCGAGCGTGATGCCTATCGCGATTGCGGGATGCCGGTTTGGCCGAGCCCGTGAAGACGGCGGGCAGGCATCGGCCGCGCCGTCGCGCCGCGGGAAGTCGGGGTTGAGTTCAGCGGACCCGAGTGGGTCAGGGCGAGTGCCTCTCGCTCGCCGCACCGGCGAGGGCATTAGGGAGCACGGCCGGCGAAGCAAGTCCGCGCACTGCGCGCTGTCGGCGCCGCGGAGGGATCGAAGGCGTGGACGCCCGAGCCGCTCCCGCGCGGTGCGGGAGCGGTGTCTTTCGGCTGGATCAGTTCGGACGCGCGAGGTCGTCGATCATCGCCTTGAGGAAGCGCGCGGCTTCGCCGCCGGTGCAGGCGCGGTGATCGAAGGTCAGCGACAGCGGAATCACCTTGTGCGATTCGAAGCCGCCCATCACCGGGGTCATCTGGTGGCGGCCCTTGCCGGCGGCGACGATCGCCACCGTCGGCGGCACCACCACCGGCGTGGCGTAACGGCCGGCGAACATTCCGAAGTTCGACAGCGAGATCGTATAGCCGCTGAGTTCCGAGGCCGGAATGCTGCGGTCTTCGACCTGCGCGCGCAGACGGTTGATCGCCTCGCGCACGCCGCGCGAATCGAGCACGTCGGCGTTGCGCAGCGCCGGCACGAACAGGCCGTCGTCGGTGTCGACGGCGATGCCGATGTCGACCTGCGGATGCAGGGTGCGGGTGAGCTTGTCGCCGTCGAACCAGGCGTTGAGCGCGGGCACGGTCTTGCAGGCGACCACGATCGCGCGCACCAGGCGGCCGGTGATGTCGTTGCCGGGCTGCCAGGCGTTGATGTCGGCGTCGTCGGCGAGCGTCGTGGGCACGACCTTGCTGTGCGCGTCGGCCATCACGCGGGCCATGTTGCGGCGCACGCCCTTGAGCTGCTCCGGCTGGCCGGTCGCGGCGACGCCCGGCGGCTGGGTGCGCATCGGCCGGCCCGAAGCCGACAGGGTGCTGCGTGCCGGTGCGGCGGCCGGCACGCAGCA
>NZ_JBPKJP010000111.1:0-12222 GCF_051217035.1 Lysobacter sp. 1R34A | reverse complement strand
CCGCCCGAACCGCGACCGCGGTCGCGCCGGCGGCGATATGGCGGGTCCGACGCCGGCATGAGGCGCTTGCATCCGGCGCGATCCTCAAGCAGGATCGAGCCATGACCGCCGTCTTCGCCACCGCCCGCCGCAGCCACGCCGCCCTCCGCGGCCGTGCGCGCCCGGCCGCGGCCGACGTGCGGGTCAACAACAATAATCGCAATAACGCCAGCCTCCCGCGGGCCGGCGATTAGCGCGCGCAACATACGCTCAATCGCTCAGGAAGCCCGCACTGCGAAGTGCGGGCTTTCTGCGTTTAGGGCGCCTGCTTTTCTCCCGCCGTCCCTTCCGCCTTTCCCATCCGAACGCTGCAAACCCTCCAGGAGATGCTCAGATGTGCTCGATCCTCGGTCTGTTCGACCTGCGCCCCGGCGCCGACCTGCGCCCGCTGCGGCCGCTGGCCCTGTCCCTGTCCGCGCGCCAGCGCCATCGCGGTCCCGACTGGTCCGGCGTCAGCGTCGAGCCGCGCGCGATCCTGGTGCACGAGCGGCTCGCCATCGTCGACCCGACCGGCGGCTCGCAACCGCTGCGCTCGAGCGACGGCGAACTCGCGCTCGCGGTCAACGGTGAAATCTACAACCATCGCGAACTCGAGCAGCGGCTCGCCCGGCCCTACGAATTCCAGACCAAGTCCGACTGCGAAGTCATCAACGCGCTGTACCGCGAAGGCGGCGAACACGGCGACCTCGGCGAGTTGCTCAACCGTCTCAACGGCATTTTCGCGTTCGCGTTGTGGGACGCGGCGCGCGGCCGCTACCTGATCGCACGCGACCCGATCGGCGTATGCCCGCTGTACTGGGGCCACGATGCCGACGGCCGCCTGTGGGTGGCGTCGGAAATGAAGGCGCTGGCGCGTTTGTGCGACGACGTCAGCCCGTTCCCGGCCGGCCACTACTACGACAGCGAGGTCGGCGCGCCGGTGAAGTATTACCAGCGGCCGTGGCGCGACTACGACGCCACCCGCGGCGTCGAGGTGTCCAGGCAGGAACTGCGCGAAGCCTTCGAGCGCGCCGTGCACCGGCAGATGATGAGCGACGTGCCCTATGGCGTGTTGCTGTCGGGCGGGCTGGACTCGTCGCTGGTCGCCGCCTGCGCGGCGCGTTTCGCCCGCCGCCGGGTCGAGGAAGACGACCAGGCCGAAGCCTGGTGGCCGCGTCTGCATTCGTTCGCGATCGGCCTGGAAGGCTCGCCCGACCTGGCCGCGGCCGAGATCGCCGCGCAGGCGCTCGGCACGGTGCACCACGGCTTCACCTACACCTTCGAAGAAGGCCTGGACGTGCTGCCGGACGTGATCCAGCACATCGAGACCTACGACGTGACCACGATCCGCGCGTCGACGCCGATGTTCCTGCTGGCGCGGCGGATCAAGGCGATGGGGGTGAAGATGGTGCTGTCGGGCGAAGGCTCGGACGAGATCTTCGGCGGCTATCTGTACTTCCACAAGGCGCCGAACGCGCGCGAATTCCACGAGGAACTGGTGCGCAAGCTCGACGCGCTGCACAGCTTCGACTGCCTGCGCGCCAACAAGTCGATGATGGCCTGGGGCGTGGAGCCGCGGGTGCCGTTCCTAGACGTCGAATTCCTCGACGTGGCGATGCGCATGGACGCGCAGGCGAAAATGGTCGACCACGCCGCCGGCGGCAAGCGCGGCATCGAGAAGGCGGTGCTGCGCGAAGCCTTCGAGGGCTATCTGCCCGATTCGATCCTGTGGCGGCAGAAGGAGCAATTCAGCGACGGCGTCGGCTACGGCTGGATCGACGGCCTCAAGGCGCATGCCGAAGCGCAGGTCAGCGACCGCGACATGGCCACGGCGGTGGGACGTTTTCCGATCAACACGCCGCAGACCAAGGAAGCGTATTTCTATCGCAGCCTGTTCGAGCGCCACTTCCCGGGCGCGGCCTGCGCCGAGACCGTGCCCGGCGGCAAGTCGATCGCCTGCTCGTCGCCGGCGGCGATCGCCTGGGACGCCTCGTTCGCGAACGCCGCCGATCCGTCGGGACGCGCGGTGGCCGGCGTGCACCAGGCGGCGCTGGTGTGATCGGCGAGGCTTGAGCGGCGCTACCTGGGTGGCACCGCTTGGGCCGCCGATCTGGGCGGGCCTCGGGGCACGAGGCCCGGCAAGCGTGCATCGCTTGCAGTCGTCGGTGGCGATCAGGACGATCGCCGTCCATGGCGATCGTGTCCGGCGAGTGCGTTACTGCCCGCAGCCCGGCCAGCGGCGCTCGAGGTTCTTGTACTCCCAGGTCCCGTTCGGGCATTGCACGTTGACCGTCGCGGCCGCGACCAGTTCGCAGCCCGGTGCCTTGAACACGGTGGTGCCGCTGGTCACCGGCACGGTCGAATAGGCGCCGGCGATCTCGGTGTCCTGCACGTCGCTGACCCAGTTCGGGTTGGCGGCGTTGCGGCTCATCACCACGCTCTGGGCGACGAAATAGTTGGGGTAGGGCACCGAGCCCTGGGCGAAAGGATTGCGCACCAGGCTGGCTTCGGCGTGCGCGCTGGCGGCGCTGCCGCTGTGGTCGAACGCCAGCTTGAGCTTGGCCGAATACTTGCCGTCGCAGGCGGACTGGTTTTCCCAGATGCTGGGCGGATCCGAAGCGAGCGCGGCCAACGGCAGGACGAGCGAGAACAGGCCGGCGGCGAGCGCCGTAATCCGATAGGTCTTGAACATTGTCGAATCTTCCTTGGATGACGTTGGGTAAGAGCCCGCCGGCGAGTCTCCGGTGACGTGGTTTCCCGGGGGCCTGCGCTGCGCGCAGGCCGCGACCGTGCGGACGGCGCCGCGACGGGCGGCGCCGGCGGGAATGTGGCACAGGCGCTGCGCGGCGTTAACGCGCCGGGACGGCCTTTGCGACGAAAGCCGCCATGGCCCGACGAAACCCGACAAGGCGCGGACCAAATCAGCGCCGGATTTGCGGCGGGCTCAGCCGCGGCCGGGATAGTCCTTGCAGTCGAGCCAGTGCAGGCCCGCACCGCGTGTCTGTCGCAACAGTCCGGGCAGGGCGACGCGCGCCTTGTCGTGGACGTCGTGGAACAGGATCGTGCCGTGGCGCCACAGCAGCATCAGGCTGAGCAACCGGCCTTGCACCTCAGCGGCCGAGACCTTGGCGTTCCAGTCCTGCGAATCGATGCTCCACAACGCCACCCGCAGGCCGCGCTGGGCGAAGAACGGCCCGCTGTCGGCACGGCGCTGGCCGTACGGCGGCCGGAACAGCGGCACGTAAGCCGGACCGGCGACGGCGCGCACCAGCGCATCGCTGCGGATCACCGATTCCTGCCACTGCGCCCAACGCGCATGCGATTGGTGCTCCCAGCCGTGCGAGGCGACGCACATGCCGGCGTACAGATCGGTCGGCCGCGCCGGCGCGGCGCCGAGCCGCCGTTGCAGCGATTCGCCGACCACGAAGAAGGTCGCGTCGAGCCCGGCTTGGCGCAAGCTCGCCAACAGGCGGTCGGTGTTGCCGCCGGGCGCGCTCGGGCCGTCGTCGAAGCTCAGCAGGAACTGGCGGTCGGGCAATTCGCTGCCGTCGAGTTCGGCGCTGGAATAGGTGTCGATTTCGCTGCTGACCCGCGGAAACAACGCGGCCAGGCGCAAGGTCTCGTCGAGATAGATGCGATGGAAGCGCGCGGCGTCGACGCGCCAGGCCGCATAGGCGCGGTCGGGCGTCTCATCGAAAGCCATGGCGAGTTTCCGCAGCGCCGCGGCGTCCTCGGCCGCGGCGCAGAACGCCTCGCGCGGTGCGCACGAGCGCGAGGCCAGCCGATAGTTCGCGCTCAACCGCTGCCAGAAGCGCGCGCGGATCTTGTCGAGCGAGGCGCGATCGATCTGCTTGAGCTTGAGGCGGGCAAGCAGGGCGGCCTCGTCGAGGCTTTCGCTGGTCGCGAGTTCACGGGCGAAGGCGAGGATCTCGGCGCGCGAGGCGCGGTCGAACGCAGCCGGCGTGTCCAGGCCATGCGGCCAGGTGGCGCGGTCGGCGCTGGCGACCGCGGACGGGCCGGCAGCCTGGGCCGGCGGCGCGAGGCCGAGCGCGCTCCAGGCCAACAAGATCTGGGCCGACAAGATTCGGGCCGATAAAATCCGGGCCGACAAGATCCGGGCCGACAAAATCCGGGCCCGTCCCGACTTAAGCCGGGATGTCGTCGGCGCGCTCGCGGCGGCGAGGGAGGCGCGGTTCACAGCCCGCGCACCCGTTCGATCGCCCGGTCGTAGGTCGGGTCGGCCTGCTCGCGCTTGGCCGAGAGATAGTTCGACATGGCCTCGTCGTAGCGCCCGTCGTCTTCCAGCAGCCTGCCGATGTTGTAGTAAGCGCCGGCGCGGATCGCACCGGCGCCGGCTCCGCGGGCCAGGGCGATGGCCTGGCGCGAGGCCCAGATCGCCTCGGCGCTGCGGCCGAGCTTGAGGTAGGCCAGCCCCAGGTTGCTGTAGGCCAGGGCATAACCGGGGTCGAGCTCGATCGATTGCTGATATGCCGCGACCGCGCCTTCGAGGTGGCCCGCGCGATACGCCGCTTCGCCGCGCTGGTTGGCAGCGGCGGCGGGGCCGGGCCGGCCGGCATCGATCTCGTCGCCGCCGGCACCGTCGGCGGCGCCGTCGAGGCGGGCGAGGCGATCGAGTTCCGCATCGACGCGTTCGGCCGGCGCGGTGCTGGCGTCGATCCGGTCGATGTCCTCGAAGCGGCCTTCGCCGTCGATGCGGAACACCCGCCACAGATTGCCGGGACGGTCCCGCGGCACTGCGTAGCTGCGCAGCAATTGCCCGCCCAGATACAGCGAGACCTGGGCGCCGCTGCGCGACAGCGCGCTGGCGGCCGGATGGTTGCGGTTGCCGAAATCGTGAACCGCATAGGTGTAGCCGTAACCGGCCTGCTTGCGCAGCAGGGTCAGGGTTTCCGGGCTCCGGCCCGCGCCCGCGTCGCGGCCGCTGCCGTCCAGGTCCAGGCGCGCGTCGTCGCCGGTCTTGCGCTCGAAATAGACGTGCCGGTCGGGATAGCTCAGGTGCGAGTCGAGGTCGGCGTCGGCGGCGTTCCAGCTCAACACGATGCGCAAGCCGTCGAGGCTGGCGGCGCCCGTATCCGTATTCGGGCTGAATGCCCGGGCCGTACCGCCGCAGAGCGTGACGCAGCTGAAAACCAGGGCGAGCGCAGCCACACGGCGAAGCATGATCCGGTCCTTAGAAGGGGAGTCGCGAGGCGCGATCATAGCAACGCCGCAGGCCGAATCCGCGGCGCCGGCGCCGGCGCGCATACCGCCGCGGCGCGCCTGTTAGGCTGTAGCGAGGCCGGGCCGCAGGGGGCGGCCGTGCACGCGAATGCAGTGAGCCGGCCCGCAGGGACGGCCGTGATCGAATACGAGTGAGTCGAGAAGGGGGGACGCGCGATGGCCGCCGAAGCGCAGGGCAGCGAACTGGTCAAGGTAGTGGTGCTGCTCGCAGCCGGCGTGATCGCGGTGCCGATCTTCAAGCGCATCGGTCTGGGTTCGGTGCTCGGCTATCTGGCCGCGGGCCTGGCGATCGGTCCGTTCGGGCTCGGCTTCTTCTCCGACTCGCAGGCGATCCTGCACGTCGCCGAACTCGGCGTGGTCATGTTCCTGTTCCTGATCGGCCTGGAAATGCGGCCGTCGCATCTGTGGAGCCTGCGCCGCGAGATCTTCGGCCTGGGTACCGCGCAAATCCTGGTGTGTTCGGCGGCGATGACCGGAGTCGGCCTGGCGGCCGGTTTCCCGCCGGTGGTCGCCTTCATCGCCGCGATGGGCTTCGTGCTGACCTCGACCGCGATCGTCATGCAGATCCTCGGCGAGCGCGGCGACCTGGCCCTGCCGCGCGGGCAGCGCATCGTCTCCATCCTGTTGTTCGAGGATCTGCTGATCGTGCCCTTGCTGGCCCTGGTCGCGCTGATGGCGCCGGCCGACCTCGCCGTCGACGGCGCCTCGCGTTCGCGCTGGCTCGACATCGGCATCGCCCTGGCCTCGCTGGCGGCGCTGCTGGCGGCCGGCATCTGGCTGTTGAACCCGCTGTTCCGCGTGCTCGCCGCGGCCAAGGCGCGCGAGGTCATGACCGCGGCGGCGCTGTTGGTGGTGCTCGGCGCGGCGCTGCTGATGCAGGTCGGCGGCCTGTCGATGGCGATGGGAGCGTTCCTGGCCGGCGTGCTGCTGTCGGAATCGACCTTCCGCCACCAACTCGAGGCCGATGTCGAACCTTTTCGCGGCATCCTGCTGGGCCTGTTCTTCCTCAGCGTCGGCATGTCGCTGGACCTGATCGTGGTCGCGGCGAACTGGCCGCTGATCGCCGGCGGCGTAGTCGCGCTGATGATCGTCAAGGCGGCGTGCATCTATATCGTTGCGCGCCTGTTCAGGGCCTGCCATACCGAAGCGCTGGACCGCGCGGTGCTGATGGCGCAGGGCGGCGAGTTCGCCTTCGTGCTGTTCTCGGCGGCGGCCGGCGCCCGCCTGATCGACGCCGAAGTCGGCGCCAACCTGACCGCGATCGTGGTGCTGTCGATGGCGTTGACGCCGATCGCGATCATCGCCTTGCGCCGGCTGGCGCCGAAGACCGCATTGTCGCTGGAGGGCGTCGACGAGCCCAACGGCCTCGGCGGCAGCGTTTTGCTGATCGGTTTCGGCCGCTTCGGCCAGGTGGTCTGCCAATCCCTGCTCGCGCGCGGCGTGGAGGTGTCGATCATCGACACCGACGTGGAGATGATCCAGAGCGCGCAGACCTTCGGTTTCAAGGTCTACTACGGCGACGGCACCCGTCTCGACGTGCTGCACGCCTCGGG
This sequence comes from Lysobacter sp. 1R34A, assembly GCF_051217035.1. NCBI lineage: Bacteria > Pseudomonadati > Pseudomonadota > Gammaproteobacteria > Lysobacterales > Lysobacteraceae > Lysobacter > Lysobacter sp. 1R34A. The sequence goes on along the minus strand of NZ_JBPKJP010000111.1, from coordinate 5,410 downwards.
CGCGGACACCGCCCAGTTGATCGCGATCTGCATCGACGACCGCGCCGCGGCCACCGTCACCGCCCAGTTGATCCGCCATGAATTCCCGCAGGCGCGCTTGCTGGCGCGCAGCTTCGACCGCGAGCACGCGCTCGAGCTGGTGCATGCCGGCGTCGACCTGCAGGTGCGCGAGACCTTCGAGTCGGCGATGCGTTTCGGCGAAGCGGCGTTGATCGAACTCGGCGTGCCCGAAAACGAGGCCGCGGAAGTCGTGGCCGAGATCCGCCATCGCGACGCCGAGCGCTTCGAACTGGAACTGGTCGGCGGCGTACGTGCCGGCGTGTCGCTGCTGTACGGCAACATGCAGCAAACCCCGCTGGTCACGCCGAAGCCGCGCGCCGGCGCCAAGCCGGCCGAACCGTCCGCCAGCAGCGCATAGCCGCCCCCTCACTCCTCTTTTCTCACTCCTGGCCCCCGCACCGCGGCGGCCAACCCCGATCCGGCTGCGCTACCAGATCGACCAGGAACAATTCGCCCGAGCGTTCGCCGTCGGCCTGCGCGAACAGCAGGCGGTCGCCGCGCGGCGACAGCAGGGGGCCGACCTGGAACACGTCGCTGCGGGCCGGAATCCGCCCGCTTTCGCGCCAGCCCTCGCCATGCCGCTCGAACCGGTAAAGATGCGAGCGATCGCCGCGGTCGATCACCGCGACCAGGCTGCGGCCGTCGCGGGCGACATCGGCCTCGTACTCGTCGGCAGCGGTGCTCAGCGGCGGGCCGAGGTTGCGCACCTGCCAGCCGGCACCGGGCTGCGGCGTGGCGAGATAGAGATCGTTCTTGCCGTGCCCGCCGTCGCGGCTGGAACCGAAGTACAGGCGGCCGTCGGCGGTCGCGCGCGGCAGCAGTTCCGAGGCCTTGGAGTTGACCGGCTCGGGCAGGCGCTGCGCCGCGCCCCAGGCGCCGTCGGCGGCGCGCTCTACATAGTAGATGTCGAGGTCCTCGCCGGCCGGATCGTGGCGGGTCGAGACGAAATACAGGCGCCGGCCGTCGGCGCTCAGGAAGGGATCGGCATCGGCGGCGGAGGCCGCGGCGAACGACGGCGCCTGCGGCGCCGACCAACCGTCGCGGCCGCACCGCGAGTGCAGGATCCGCCAGTTGGCGAACTGGCGGTCGCTGCGCATGAAATAGATCTCGCGGCCGTCCGGCGAGAAGGTCGGCGAAGACTCGTACTGATCGCTGGCGATGCCCGGCGGCGTCCAGCGCACCGCGGCAGCCGGCTTGGGCGGCTGGCGGTCGGGCGCGTCGGCTCCGGCGCAGCCGGCGAGCACCAGCCAACCGGCGGCGAGCGAGCGCAGCAGCGATGTACGGGACGAGGGGCGGGGCGTGGCCATGGCGGCTCCTGCGTTGTCGGGCGGGCTCGGGCTGGGTTCGGTCCGCGCTCAATCGCCGTCGCGGGCGCGTTGCTGGAACCGGCGCGCCTTGGCGACGTTGCCGCAGGTCGCCATGTCGCACCAGCGGCGCCGGCCGTTCTTGGAGGTATCGACGAACACCCAGCCGCAATCGTGGCCGTCGCAGACGCGCAGGCGGTCGAGGCGGGCGTCCTTGAGCAACTCGATCGCGTAAGCGGTGATCACGTGCGCGATCAGGTCGAGCCCGGAACGTTCCGCCGACCACTCGGTCTGCAGCCGCGATCGTCGCGATACCAGGCGCGCGGCCTTGGACGCGGCCAGCCGGGCCTGGTCGATGAGGTCGAGGTCGGCGGCGCTCGGCGCCTTGCCGCGGGCGAGGGCGTACAGCGCATCGCACAAGGCTTCGCGCAAGGCCTTGCAGCGCGCCAGGGCGGCGGCCGCCCTGGCCGGCTGCTGCGCTTGCAGTGCTTCGAGGACATTGAGGTCGGCGCGCGCGAAGCACGCAGTCTGGCGCGCCCAGCGCAGCAGCGCGGCGTAGTCGTCGAGCCAGTCGCGCGGCTCGCTGTCGCGCGCGGTGACGGTGTTGACCAGGTCGAGAGCCGGATCGCCGCCGACGAGATCGGCGGGCTGGAAGGCGTGGTGTTCGAGACGCATGCGGAGTCCTAGCGGTTCGCCACGAGACTAGGCCGATTCCGGCTAACCTTCAATATCGATTTGAAAGGTTCCGACCGACGGCTCAGGCGCGGTCCCAATAGGGCTCGTCGCCGAAGCGTTCGGCCAGGAAATCCAGGAAGCTGCGTGCCAGCGCAGGCATCTGCCGGCGCGAGGCGTACACGCCGTGGATGCCCATCGGCGGCAATTCGTAGTCCGGCAGGACGATTTCGAGCTCGCCGGCGCGCACCCAGTCCAGGGCCTGGTAGGTAGGCAACGGCGCGATGCCGGCGCCGGCGCGGGCCGCGGCGACCAGCACCGTGGCTTCGTTGGCGCTGATGTTGCCGCCGACCGCGACGCTGCACGGCTCGCCGCGATGACGGAACTCCCACAGGCTGCGGCCGACGTAATGATGGGTCAGGCAGTTGTGCGCGCTGAGCTCTTCGATCCGCTGCGGCCGGCCGCGTTGCGCCAGGTAAGCAGGCGAGGCGCACAGCACCGAGCGGCAGACGCTGAGCCGGCGTGCGATCAGGTTCGGGTCGAGTTCGCGCGCAATGCGGATCGCCAGATCGATGCGTTCCTCGACCAGGTTCACCGCGCGCTCGCCCAGCACCATGTCGATGCGCGTATGCGGGTGGCGTGCGAGGTAGTCGGCGACCGCCGCGGCGAGGTGGCTGGCGCCGAACGACATCGAGGCGGTGATGCGGATCTGCCCGTGCGGCTCGGCGTCGTCGGCGGCCAGGGCGAGGCGCAGGTCGTCGCCGATCTCGAGCATCTGCCGGAACCGCGCCAGCGCGGTCTCGCCAGCGCCGGTCAGGCCGATCCGCCGCGTGGTCCGGTGCAGCACGCGCACGCCGAGCCAGCGCTCGAGCTCGGCCAGATAGCGGGTGACCATGGCCCGCGACATGTCCAGGGCCTCGGCCGCGGCGGTCAGACTGCCGCGTTCGGCGATTTCGACGAAGACGGCGATGGCGGTCATCCGGTCCATTCGATTCGCTCGGAATATGCAAAAGACAGTCGACTTATACGCGGTTTTTCGCGCTGTTCGGGGCAACTATCCTGGCGCCATCGAGGCCGGGGCCGCATCGCCGGCCTCGCCGATCCGTCACGCGGTCTGAGCCCAAGGCCCCGCACCCTGGCCCCGGGTCGGAGTCGCACGTCGTCCGTCGCCGTCGTTCGTCCTATCGCCTTCACGAGGAAGCCTTCATGTCGCAGCCCCCCGTCCGTAACCATCGTTTGTTCCTGGCGGTGTCCGCCGCCGGCCTGAGCCTGGCCCTGGCCGCCTGCGGCCGCCACGAATCCACCCCGGCCGAATCGAGCGCGGCGCCGGCCGCTGCGACGACCCCGGCCGAGCCGGTCGCGGCAACGTTGAAGACCGAGGTCTACAACCCGGGCAAGCAGGGCATCTTCGAAGTCAGCTCGGTGTTGGTGACCGGCGCGCGGGAGGCGGTGCTGATCGACGCGCAGTTCGCCGCCGCCGACGCCCGCAAGCTCGTCGACCTGGTCAAGGCGTCGGGCAAGCGCCTGACCACGATCTACATCAGCCACGGCGACCCGGACTTCTACTTCGGACTGGACACCCTGCAGGACGCCTTCCCCGAGGCCAGGATCGTCGCCACGCCGCAGACGGTGGAACACATCCGCAGCACCCAGGAAGCCAAGTTCGCCTACTGGGGGCCGAAGCTCGGCGCCGACGCACCCAAGCGCATCGTCGTGCCGCAGCCGCTCGCAGGCGACCGCATCGAACTGGAAGGCCAGTCGCTGCAGATCGTCGGCCTCGACGGCCCCGCGCCGGATCGCAGCTATGTCTGGATCCCGTCGATCCGCACCGTCGCCGGCGGCGTGCCGGTGGTTTCGGGCGAGCACCTGTTCATGGCCGACACCCAGACCCCGCAGTCGCACCAAGCCTGGCTGGCCACGCTCAAGGGCATCGAAGAGCTCAAGCCCGAGGTGGTGATCCCGGGGCATTTCGCCGAAGGCGCCGCGCAGAACCTCGACGCGGTGCGTTTCAGTGCCGACTACATTCGCGCCTTCGACGAAGAGGCGGCGAAAGCGGCCGATTCGAAGGCCTTGATCGCGGCGATGAAGCGCCGTTATCCCGACCTCGGCGGCGACCTGTCGCTGGAGATCAGCGCGAAGGTCGCCAAGGGCGAGATGCCGTGGCATTGATCGGCGCCCACTGACGAGCGCTCCATGTCGGCTCGCAGGCTTCGGCTTCAAGGGTAGGCGCGGCGCGAGCCGCGACCGCGTCCTGGCCCGAAGCCGCGCGGTCGCGACTCGCGTCGCTCCTGCCCAGAGGGCAACAGCATCCCCGCGCGAACGGGAACGGCCGCTGCGCGTGCAGCGGCCGTTCGTTTACCTGCGATCGCATGTTGCGGATTGCGGCCTAACCCGACTCAGGGATTGAAATAGCTCGACACGCTCGAATAGATGTCCGAGAAGCGCGAGTAGTAATCCGGGTCGCGCGGCGCGCTGCAGTAGGAGTAACCGCCGTACAGACCGCCGCGCAGCTGATAACCGCCGGTGCCGGTCACGGTGAACAGGCCCGAGCCCGACGAGCCGCCTTCGGTGACGCCGGTGTTCCAGACCACGCGGTACAGCGGCGACTTGCCGTCGATCGAGGTCGACAGCCCGGTCACCGAACCCAGCGAATACTTCTTGACGTCGCCGGCCGGGTGATGGATGCCTTCTATCGCGGTGCCGGTGGAGCCGATCGCCGCACTCGACCAGCCCGCATACACCGCTCCCGAAGGCGGTGCGGTCTTGAGCTCGAGCAGGGCGGTGTCGCGGGTGTTGTTGGCGTGGCGCAGGTAAGCGCCGCCGCTGAGCGTGGTGTAGGCCGGATTGACGGTCGAGCCGTTGCAGGTGGTGACGTCGTAGAACCAATACGTCTGCAGCGAGTTGGCCACGGTCTGGTTGTTGATGCAGTGCGCCGCGGTCCAGAACAGGCGCTTCTTCGGCGAGTGATTGTTGTTGAGCAGGGTGCCGGTGCACAGGTAGGTGCCGCCGCCGCTGGTGAAGGTCATGCGCGCGACCGACTTGGCGGTGGAGACGAAGCCCGACGGCGGGCTGGTGCGGCAGACGATGTCCTTCTCGCAATAATCGCTTTCGCCGATCTTGGCCTGGAATTCGCGCTCGCTCGCGACCGGGCTGACGTCCAGGTGCGAAAGCTGCGGGATCTTCAGGCTCAGCGCGTTGGTGCGCACGCCCTTGGGCAGGATCAGTTCGACCGCGACGGTGTCGCCCGCAACCACCGGCGACCAGCCGAGCGCGTTGCCGGCGAAATCGGCGCCGCGCTGCTCGAACACGCGGCCGTCGTTGCCGGCGAAGTGCAGGATCGCCGAGGCCGCGCCGGCGCCGCGCAGCGACAGGCC
>NZ_JBPKJP010000110.1:0-12253 GCF_051217035.1 Lysobacter sp. 1R34A | reverse complement strand
GAGCGCCTGCGACGGCGTGCGCGAGGCGGTGGTGATCGCGCGCGAAGACGACGGCGGCGACAAGCGCCTGGTCGCCTACGTGGTGGCGGAGCCGGGCGCCGAGATTTCGGCTGCCAATCTGCGCGACGCGCTGGCCCGCGAGCTGGCCGAGTACATGATCCCGAGCGCGTTCGTGAGTCTGGATGCGCTGCCGCTGACCCCGAACGGCAAGCTCGACCGCAAGGCCCTGCCGTCGCCGGACCAGTCGGCGCTCGCCACGCGCGAATACGAAGCGCCCCAAGGTGAGACCGAACAGGCCATCGCCGGGGTCTGGCAGAACCTGCTCGGGATCGAACGGGTCGGCCGCCACGACCATTTCTTCGAGCTGGGCGGGCATTCGCTGCTGGTCATCAGCCTGATCGAACGCCTGCGCCAGTGCGGCCTCAACGTCGACGTGCGCACCGTGTTCACCACTCCGGTGCTGAGCGTGCTGGCCGGCAAGATCGCCGGCGAGGCCGAAGCGCCGGCGCCGGAGGTCGCGCCGAACCTGATCGCCGCCGGCACCACCGCGATCACTCCCGAGCTGTTGCCGCTGGTGACGCTGAACCAGGCCGAGATCGACGCCATCGTCGCCACCGTGCCCGGCGGCGCCGGCAACGTCCAGGACATCTACCCGCTGGCGCCGTTGCAGGAAGGCATCCTGTTCCACCACATGCTCGAGAACGACAGCGGCGGCGATACCTACCTGCTGCGCACTGTGCTCGGCTTCGACGGCCGCGAGCGCATGGACGCGTTCCTCGATGCCTTGCAGCAGGTCATCGACCGCCATGACATCCTGCGCAGCGCGGTGATCTGGCAGGGGCTGCCGCAGCCGGTGCAGGTCGTGTACCGGCAGGCGCCCTTGCCCCTGCACGAGGCCGAACTGTCGGCCGATTCGCCGGCCCTACCGCAGCTGCTCGCCCATACCGACCCGCGGCGCATGCGCCTGGACCTGCAGCGCGCCCCGATCCTGGCCGCGTTCCGCGCCCAGGACCCGGACAGCGGCGAATGGCTGCTGGCCTTGTTGCGCCACCACGTCAGCGGCGATCACGTCGCGATGGCGCTGATCCTGTCGGAGATCCTGGCGTTGTTGCAGGGTCGCGGCGACGCGCTGCCGGCGAGCCTGCCGTACCGCAATTTCATCGCCGCCACCCGCGCCGTGCCGGAGGCCGAACACGAGGCCTGGTTCCGCGAGCAGCTCGGCCATGTCGACGAGCCGACCGCGCCGTTCGGCGTGCTCGACGTGCAGAGCAGCGGCGAGCAGGCGCGCGAAGCGCGGATCGTGTTCGACGACGCGCTGGCGCGGCGCATCCGCGAGCTCGCGCGCGAACGCGGGGTGACCCCGGCGGTGTTGTTCCACGTTGCCTGGGCGCAAGTGCTGGCGCGCTGCAGCGGCCGCGACGACGTGGTGTTCGGCACCGTGCTGTCGGGCCGCCTCCAGGGTTCGGAGGGCGCCGACCAGGTGGTCGGCATGTTCCTCAACACCTTGCCGATCCGCATCCCGGTCGGCGGCGAAGCCGTGGCTAAGGCGGTGCGCAACACCCACCGCCGGCTCAGCGAGTTGCTGGCGCACGAACAGGCCTCGCTGGCCCTGGCCCAGCGTTGCAGCGCGATCGCACCGCCGCTGCCGCTGTTTACCGCCTTGCTCAACTATCGCCACAGCCACGAACCCGGCAACGCCGCCGAAGAGCAGGCCGTGGCCGAGGCCTGGGACGGCGTGTACGTGCTCAAGGACGATACCCGCAACAACTACCCGCTGACCATGTCGGTCGAGGACCTCGGCCAGGGCTTCGGCCTGACCGCGCTGTCGGTGCCCGGCATCGACGGCCCGCGCGTGGTCCGCTACATGCAGACCGCGATGGAGTCCCTGGTCGGCGCGCTCGAAAGCGGCGGCGAGATGCCGCTGCAGGCGCTGCCGATCCTGCCGCTGTCGGAGCGCGAGCAGGTGCTGCGCGAGTTCAATGATCTGCGCGCGGATGCGGTGAACGACCGCACGATTCACTCGTTGTTCGAGGCGCAAGCGGCTTCCAAGCCGGACGCCGAAGCGCTGTTAGTCGAAGACGAGGTGCTGAGCTACGCCGAACTCAACCGCCGCGCCAACCGGGTCGCGCATCGCTTGATCGCGCTCGGCGTGAAACCCGACGACCGGGTGGCGATCTGCACCGAGCGCAGCGTGGCGATGGTCGTCGGCCTGCTGGGCGTGCTCAAGGCCGGGGCGGCCTACGTGCCGCTGGACCCGAGCTACCCGATCGAGCGCCTGGCCTACATGCTCGAAGACAGCCGGCCGATCGCCTTGCTGACCCAGTCGGCCTTGCGCGCGGCGATGCCGATGCTGGAAGCCTCACCGCTGCCGCTGGTGGTGCTGGACGACGAGTCGTTGGCGGATCAGAGCGAAAGCGATCCGAGCGTCGAAGGGCTGACGCCGCGCAACCTGGCCTACGTCATCTACACCTCCGGTTCGACCGGCCAGCCCAAGGGGGTGATGGTCGAACACCGCTCGGCGGTGAACTTCTGGCGGGCGATGGGCGAGACCACCCATCGCGAGCTAGGCCCCGGTTCGCGCGTGGCGCTCAATGCCGCATTCTCGTTCGACATGTCCCTGAAGGGCATCCTGCAGCTGCTGTCCGGGCATGCGCTGGTGCTGATCCCGCAGGCGATCCGCGCCAACGGCCCGGCGATGCTGGACTTCATCGACCGCTACCGCATCGACGCTTTCGACAGCACCCCGTCGCAGCTGGAGGTGTTGTTGGCCGCAGGCCTGATCGGCAAGCCGGGGTATCAGCCGACCAGCGTGCTGCTCGGCGGCGAGCCGATCGGCCAGGCGATGTGGGACAAGCTCAAGGCTTCGACCAGCATCCATTTCCACAATATGTACGGCCCGACCGAATGCACGGTCGACGCCACCATCGGCAGCATCCGCGATGCGGTCGGCGGGCCGACTATCGGCCGTCCGATCGCCAACACCCCGGTGTATCTGCTCGACAGCCGCGGCGAGCCGGTGCCGGTTGGCGTGCCGGGCGAGCTGTTCCTCGGCGGCGTGCAGGTCGCGCGCGGTTACCTGGATCGCCCGGAGCTGACCGCTGAGCGTTTCCTGCGCGACCCGTTCGCACAGGAAGCCGATGCGCGCATGTACAAGACCGGCGACCTCGGCCGCTGGCGCGCCGACGGTACGATCGAGTACCTGGGCCGCAACGATTTCCAGGTCAAGATCCGCGGTTTCCGCATCGAGCTCGGCGAAATCGAAGCGCGCCTGAGCGCCTGCGACGGCGTGCGCGAGGCGGTGGTGATCGCGCGCGAAGACGACGGCGGCGACAAGCGCCTGGTCGCCTACGTGGTGGCGGAGCCGGGCGCCGAGATTTCGGCCGCCAATCTGCGCGACGCGCTGGCCCGCGAGCTGGCCGAGTACATGATCCCGAGCGCGTTCGTGAGTCTGGATGCGCTGCCGCTGACCCCGAACGGCAAGCTCGACCGCAAGGCCCTGCCGTCGCCGGACCAGTCGGCCTTGGCCAGCCGCGAGTACGAAGCGCCGCTCGGCGAGGTCGAGCAGACCCTGGCGACGATCTGGCAGGACCTGCTGGGCATCGAGCGGGTCGGCCGCCACGACCATTTCTTCGAACTCGGCGGCCATTCGCTGCTGATCATGCAGTTGGCGATCCGGGTGCGCGAGCGCTTCGAGGTCGAGATTCCGCTGCGCACCCTGTTCGAGCAGCCGACCCTGTCCTTCCTCGCCGGACTGGTGGTGTCGGCGCAGATCGAATCCTTCGCGCAGAGCGATGTCGCCGATATCGAGCAGTCGCTCGGCGAACTGAGCGAAAGCGAGTTGTTGGCCCTGTTGTCTGAGGATGCCGTCGATGAACGATGATCAAAGCCGCAAGCTGGAGCAGCTGCGCCGTGCGGTGGCCCTGCAGCAGTTGCGCAAGCGCGAAGGCGCGCGCCGCGAGACCGTGGCGACGCCGCCGATGCAACGCGCCGACCGCGCTGCGATCCTGCCGTTGTCGTGGGCGCAGCAGCGCATGTGGTTCCTCGATCGCCTCGACCACGCCGCCAGCGCCGCCTATCACATGCCGGTGGCGCTGCGCCTGCGCGGACGCCTCGACCGCGAGGCGCTCAAGGCCACCCTCGACCGCCTGGTGGCGCGCCACGAAAACCTGCGCACCCGGTTCGTCGCCGTCGACGGCACCCCGGCGCAGGTCATCGACCCGGCCGAGCGAGGCTTCGACCTGATCGAGGAAGACCTGAGCGCCTTGCCGGCCGACGCGCGCGAAGCGGCGGTGGCCGAGCGCGGCCTGGCCGAGGCGCATGCCCTGTTCGATCTCGCCACCGGCCCGCTGGTACGCGGCCGCCTGTTGCGCCTGGCCGACGACGAGCACGTGCTGCTGGTCACCCAGCACCACATCGTTTCCGACGGTTGGTCGCTCGGCGTGCTGGTCAAGGAAGTGACCGCGCTGTACACCGCCTTCAGCCAGGGCCAGGACGACCCGCTGCCGCCGCTGGCGATCCAGTACGCCGACTACGCCGCCTGGCAGCGGCAATGGCTGCAGGGCGAAACCCTGCAGCAGGAGATCGAGTTCTGGCGCGAGCGCCTGAGCGGCGCGCCGGCCTTGCTGGAACTGCCGAGCGACCGGCCGCGGCCGGCGGCGCAGAGCTATGCCGGCGACCGTTTCGACCTGCAGTTCCCGCCGGCCCTGACCGCGGGGCTGCGGGCGCTGTCGCAGCGCCACGGCACCACCTTGTTCATGACCCTGCTGGCCGCCTGGGTCGCGCTGTTGTCGCGCCTGAGCGGCCAGGACGAAGTCGTCGTCGGCACCTCGGTCGCCAACCGCCGCCGCAGCGAGCTCGAACCGCTGATCGGCCTGTTCCTCAACACCGTGGCGCTGCGCGTCGACCTGCAAGGCGAGCCGAGCACGGCCGAGCTGCTGCGAAGGATCAAGGCGACCACGCTCGACGCCTATGCCCACCAGGACCTGCCGTTCGAGCAGGTGGTCGAGGCGCTGCAGCCGCAGCGCTCGCTCAGCCACAGCCCGATCTTCCAGACCATGCTGGCGTTCAACAACACCGCCGGCAGCGGCGTGCTGCGCCTGCCCGGGCTGGAGCTGTCGGCGATCGACACGCCGCGCCAGACCGCGCATTTCGACCTGGAGCTGGCGGTCAACGACACCGGCGAAGCGCTCGAAGCCAGCTTCGCCTACGCCACCGACCTGTTCGACCGCGCCACCATGCAGCGCTACGCCGGGCATCTGTTGAGCCTGCTCGAAGCGATGACCGCCGACGACGGCGCCGCGGTCGCGCGCCTGCCCCTGCTCGACGCGGCCGAGCGCCAGCGCCTGTTGCAGACCTGCAACGACACGGCCACGGCTTATTCGCAGGACCGCTGCGCACACGAATTGTTCGAAGCGCAGGCCGCGCGCACGCCCGAGGCGGTCGCACTGATCTGCGGCGAGGCCCGGCTCAGCTACGCTGAACTCGACCGCCGCGCCAATCGCCTGGCGCATCGTTTGATCGCGCTCGGGGTCAAGCCCGACGACCGCGTCGCGATCTGCAGCGAACGCAGCGCGGCGATGGCGATCGGCCTGCTGGCCACGCTCAAGGCCGGTGCCGGTTATGTGCCGCTGGAACCGGGGTATCCCGACGAACGCCTGGCCTACATGATCGGCGACAGCGCGCCGGTCGCGGTGCTCGCGTCGCCGGCCTTGCGCGGCCGCGTCGAGGCCTTGTCGCCGTCGGCGAGCCTGCTCGTGCTCGACGACAGCCAATGGTCGGACGGCATCGAAGACGCTCCGCAGGTCGCGGCGCTGACCCCCGCGCACCTGGCCTACGTCATCTACACGTCGGGTTCGACCGGGCGCCCCAAGGGCGTGATGGTCCATCACCAGGGTCTGGTGAATTATCTCGAGCATGCGCGGCGCGAATACCTGGGCCAGGCGGTGCAGGGCGCGCTGGTCGCGACGCCGTTCGGCTTCGACGCCACCGTCACCACTTTGCTGACGCCCTGGCTCGCCGGCAAGCCGGTGGTGCTGCTGGCCGAGGAGGCGCAGGTCTGCCTGGGCCAGTTGCTCGACTACGCCGGCCGAGCGCAGCCGTGGCTGTTCAAGCTGACTCCGGCGCATCTGGATGCCTTGTCCAACCTGTCCGCGGCCGCGGTCTCGCAGACCGCGCACGTGCTGGTGGTCGGCGGCGAGCAACTGACCCGCCGCGGCCTGCAGCGCTTCCGCGAGCGCGTGCTGCCGGCGGCGCGGGTCGTCAACGAATACGGCCCGACCGAGACTGTGGTCGGCTGCACCATCTACCTCAGCGACAAGAACGAAGCGCCGTCCAGCGCCGACGCGGTGCCGATCGGCCGGCCCATCGCCAATACCCGCATCTACCTGCTCGACCGCCTCGGCGCGCCGGTGCCGGTCGGCGTCGCCGGCGAAGTGCACATCGGCGGCGTGCAGGTCGCGCGCGGCTACCTCGGCCGCCCCGAGCTGAGCGCCGAGCGTTTCCTCGACGACTCGTTCGCGGGCGTCGCCGGCGCACGCATGTACCGCACCGGCGACCTTGCTCGCTGGTGCCCCGACGGCGAGCTGGAATACCTGGGCCGCAACGATTTCCAGGTCAAGATCCGCGGCTTCCGCATCGAACTCGGCGAGATCGAGACCCGGCTCGCCGCCTGCGCCGGCGTCGCCGAAGCGGTCGTGATCGCGCGCGAGGACAACCCCGGCGATCAACGCCTGGTCGCCTACCTATTGCCGCACGCCGGCGCGACGCTGCAGCCGGGCGAGTTGCGCGAATCGCTCGCGCGCGAGCTGGCCGAGTACATGCTGCCGAGCGCCTTCGTCGTGGTCGAGGCCTGGCCGCTGACCGCGAACGGCAAGCTCGACCGACGCGCGCTGCCGTCGCCGGACGCCTCGGCGCTGGCCGCGCGCGCCTATGAAGCGCCCCAGGGCGAGGCCGAACTCGCCGTCGCCGAAGTCTGGCAGGGCCTGCTCGGGATCGAGCGGGCCGGCCGCCACGACCAGTTCTTCGCCCTGGGCGGCCACTCGCTGCTGGCGATGGTGCTGATCGAGCGCCTGCGCCAGCGCGGCTACCAGGCCGACATCGGCGCAGTGTTCACCGCGCCGAGCCTGAGCGAACTCGCGCAGCGCCTGGTGCCGGTCGCCGGCGCGGCCGCCGATGCCTATCAGGTGCCGGCCAATCTGATCCCCGACGCATTCGCCGCATCCGTTGCCGATGCGGACACCGAGGAATTCCAAGTATGAGTCTCCAGGAACTGCTGGCCCGATTGCGCGAGCTCGATGTCGTCGTGCTGGTCAAGCAAGGCGAGTTGTCGATCCGCGCGCCGCGCGGCGTGATGGACGCGGAGCTGCTGGCGCAGCTGAAGCTGCACAAGCCGGCGTTGCTGGCGATGGCGGCCGAGGACGGCGTCGACCTGGTCGGCGGCGCCCTCGGGCGGGCACCGGCGAAGATCACTCCGCAGATGCTGCCGCTGGTGAGCTTGAGCCAGGAGCAGATCGACGGCATCGTCGACGCCGTGCCCGGCGGCGTGGCCAACATCCAGGACATCTATCCGCTGGCGCCGTTGCAGGAAGGCATCCTGTTCCATCACCTGCTCGAAGGCGAGGACGGCGGCGACACCTATCTGCTGCGTTCGATCGTGGCGTTCGAGGCGCGCGAACGTCTCGATGCCTTCCTCGGCGCACTGCAGGCGGTGATCGACCGCCACGACATCCTGCGCAGCGCGGTGCGTTGGCAGGGCTTGACCCAGCCGGTGCAAGTCGTGCACCGGCGCGCGCCTTTGCCGCTGACCGAGCTGATCCCGGAGGCCGGCGAAACCGCGATGGACTGCCTGATGCGGCGCAGCGACCCGCGCCGTCACCGCATCGACCTGCAACGCGCGCCGAACCTCGCCGCGCAGATCGTGTTCGACGCCGACAGAGGCGAATGGCTGCTGGCCCTGCTCAATCACCACATGGTCTGCGACCACGTGACCATGGAGCTGATCCTCGGCGAGATCCATCTGCTGCTGCAGGGGCAGGGCGCCTCATTACCGGCGCCGTTGCCGTACCGCAACTTCATCGCCCGCACCCGCGCCGTGAGCGAGGCCGAGCACGAGACTTACTTCCGCGCGCAACTAGGCCACATCGACGAGGCCACCGCTCCGTTCGGTGTGCTCGACGTGCAGGGCGACGGCGCCGCCGTCGCCGAGGCGCGGATCGAATTCGACGGTGCGCTGGCCGCGGCGATCCGCGAAGCCGCGCGCAGCCACGGCGTGACCCCGGCGGTGCTGTTCCATGTGGCCTGGGCGCAAGTGCTCGGCCAATGCTGCGGCCGCGACGAAGTCGTGTTCGGCACCGTGTTGTCGGGCCGCCTGCAGGGCGCCGACGTCGCCGAGAACGTGGTCGGCATGTTCATCAACACCTTGCCGATCCGGGTGAGCCTGGCTCAGGTCGAGGTCGCCGAGGCGGTGCGCGAAACTTATCGCGCCCTCGGCGAGCTGCTCGCGCACGAACAGGCGTCACTGGCGCTGGCCCAGCGCTGCAGCGGCGTGCGCGCACCGACGCCGTTGTTCACCACGTTGCTCAACTACCGCCACAGCCACCAGGAAAGCGACGCCGAGTCGGAAGACACGGCGCGGGTCTGGGCCGGCATGCGCCGCATCGGCGGCGACGACCGCACCAACTATCCGCTGACCATGTCGGTCAACGATCGAGGCCAGGGCTTCGGCCTGTCGACCCTGGCGGTGCCGGGCATCGACGGCGCGCGCCTGATGGGCTACCTGGAAACCGCGGTGCGCGCCCTGGTCGATGCGCTCGCGCACCACCCGCAGCGCGCGCTGCGCGGCCTGCCGGTGTTGCCGGCCGCCGAGCGGGCGCAACTGCTCGGCGGCTTCGGCGCCGCGCGCGGCGATTACCGCAGCGAGGACTGCATCCACGGTCTGTTCGAAGCGCAGGCGGTGCGCGACCCGCACGCCATCGCGGTGAGCTTCGACGGCGCCGAACTGAGCTACGGCGAACTCGACCGCCGCGCCAACCGGGTCGCGCACCGCCTGCTCGAACTCGGCGTGCGCGCCGACGACCGCGTCGCGATCTGCATCGGCCGCGGGTTCGAGCTGCTGGTCGGCGTGCTCGGCATCCTCAAGGCCGGCGCCGGCTACGTGCCGCTCGACCCGGTGTATCCGGGCGAGCGCCTGAGCTACATGCTCGCCGACAGCGCACCGGCGGCGGTGCTGACCTCGGCCGCCCTGCGCGAGGAACTGCCCTTGCTCGGCGATATCGGCGCGCCCCTGCTGGTGCTCGACGACGGCTCGCTCGCCGGCCACCCTGGCCACGCCCCGGCGGTCGCGGTGCGCCCCGAGCACCTGGCGTATGTCATCTATACCTCCGGTTCGACCGGCCAGCCCAAGGGCGTGATGGTCGAGCACCGCCACGTGGTGCGCCTGTTCGCGGCGACCCGGCCCTGGTTCGAGTTCGGTCGCGACGACGTCTGGACCCTGTTCCATTCCTTCGCCTTCGACTTCTCGGTCTGGGAAATCTGGGGCGCGCTGTTCCACGGCGGCCGCCTGGTGGTGGTGCCGGAGCTGTGCGCGCGCACGCCGGACGAGTTCTATGCCTTGCTCGCCGGGCAAGGCGTCACCGTGCTCAACCAGACCCCGAGCGCGTTCCGCGCGTTGATCGCGGCGCAGGCCCGCAGCGACCGGGCGCATGCCTTGCGCGCGGTGATCTTCGGCGGCGAAGCGCTGGAGCTGCACACCCTGGCGCCGTGGATCGAGCGCAACGACTGCGAACGCACCCAGCTGATCAACATGTACGGCATCACCGAGATCACCGTGCACGCGAGTTACCGGCGCATCCGCGCCGACGACGTGCGCCAGGCGCGCGGCAGCGTGATCGGCTGCGCGATCCCGGATCTGCAGCTGTACGTGCTCGACGAACGTCTAGAACCGGTGCCGGCCGGCGTGGCCGGGGAACTTTACGTCGGCGGCGACGGCGTCGCCCGCGGCTATCTCAACCGCGCCGAGCTCAGCGCCGAACGCTTCCTGCGCGACCCGTTCTCGGCCTCGCCGCAGGCGCGCCTGTACAAGACCGGCGACCTCGGCCGCTGGCTGCCTGACGGCGATCTGGAATACCTCGGCCGCAACGATTTCCAGGTCAAGATCCGCGGCTTCCGCATCGAACTCGGCGAAATCGAAGCCAAGCTGGCCGCCTGCGCCGGCATCGCCGAGGCGGTGGTGATCGCGCGCGAGGACGTTCCGGGCGACAAGCGCCTGGTCGCCTACTTCATCGCCGCCGACGGTGCCGAGCCGAGTGCGGCGGGGTTGCGCGAAGCGCTGGCGCGCGAGCTGGCCGAATACATGATCCCGAGCGCGTTCGTGCGCCTGCAGGCGCTGCCGCTGACCGCCAACGGCAAGCTCGACCGCAAGGCCTTGCCGGCGCCGGACCAGGCCTCGGTGTCGAGCCGCGGCTTCGATGCGCCGCAGGGCGAAACCGAGCGCGTCATCGCCCAGGTCTGGCAGGAGCTGCTCGGCCTGGAGCGGGTCGGCCGCGACGACCACTTCTTCGAACTCGGCGGCCATTCGCTGCTCTTGATCGGCCTGATCGAGCGCCTGCGCCAGCACGGCCTGTCGGTCGACGTGCGCAGCGTGTTCGCCGCGCCGACCTTGAGCGCGCTGGCCGCGCGCGCCGAACGCGCGAACGGACCCGGCGAGGCCGAGGTGCCGGCGAACCCCATTACGGCCGACACCGTCGCCATCACGCCGGAGCTGTTGCCGCTGGTCGCGCTGGAACAGGCCCAGATCGACGCGATCGTCGCCGCGGTCCCGGGCGGCGTCGGCAACGTCCAGGACATCTACCCGCTGGCGCCGCTGCAGAAGGGCATCCTGTTCCACCACCTGCTCGAGAACCAGAGCCAGGGCGACACGTATCTGTTGCGTTCGGTGGTGGCCTTCGACGGCCGCGAGCGCCTGGACCGTTTCCTCGCCGCCTTGCAGCAGGTGATCGACCGCCACGACATCCTGCGCAGCGCCGTGCACTGGGACGGTCTGCCGCAGCCGGTGCAGGTGGTGCAGCGGCGCGCGCCGCTGCCGGTCGGCGAACTGCAGTTGGTCGCGGGCGAGGCGGCGTTACCGCAGTTGCTGGCCCGCAGCGACCCGAACCGGATCCGCCTCGACCTCAGCCGCGCGCCGGTGATGGCGGCGCAGATCGCTTTCGACGCCGAGTCCGGCGAGTGGCTGCTGGCCCTGCTGACCCACCACATCGTCGAGGACAACTACTCCAAGCAGCTGATGCTCAGGGAAGCCGAGCTGCTGCTGCAGGGGCAGGGCGATGCGCTGCCGGCGCCGATGCCCTACCGCAACTTCATCGCCCGCACCGTGGCCGCCCCGGAACAGCGCCACGAGGCCTGGTTCCGCGAGCGCTTCGGCGACGTCGACGAGCCGACCGCGCCGTTCGGCGTGCTCGACGTGCAGGTCGACGGCGCCCGCGCCAACGAGTCGCGGGTCGAGTTCGCCGATGCCTTCGCCGTGCGCGTGCGCGACACCGCGCGCCGCTGGGGCGTGACTCCGTCGGTGCTGTTCCACCTGGCCTGGGCGCGCGTGCTCGGCCAGTGCAGCGGACGCGACGACGTGGTGTTCGGCACCGTGCTGTCGGGCCGCATGCAAGGTTCGGAAGGCGCCGACCAGGTGGTCGGCATGTTCCTCAACACCTTGCCGGTGCGGGTCCGCCTGGCCGGGCGCGACGCCGGCCAGGCGGTGCGCGAGACCTACGCCTTCCTCGGCGAGTTGCTGGAACGCGAACAGGCCTCGCTGGCGCTGGCCCAGCAATGCAGTGCGATCGCGCCGCCGTTGCCGCTGTTCACCGCCTTGCTCAATTACCGCAACCGGCGCGAACTGCGCCAGGCCGACCGCGGCGATGCCGATGCGGCCTGGGACGGCATGCGACTGATCGGCGGCGACGCCCGCAACAACTACCCGCTGACCCTGTCGGTGGAAGACCGCGGCGAAGGCTTCGGCCTGACCCTGCTGTCGGTAGCCGGCATCGACGGCCCGCGCGTGGTCCGCTACATGCAGACCGCGATGGAGTCCCTGGTCGGCGCGCTCGAAAGCGGCGGCGAGACGCCGCTGCAGGCGCT
This sequence comes from Lysobacter sp. 1R34A, assembly GCF_051217035.1. Classification (NCBI taxonomy): domain Bacteria; kingdom Pseudomonadati; phylum Pseudomonadota; class Gammaproteobacteria; order Lysobacterales; family Lysobacteraceae; genus Lysobacter; species Lysobacter sp. 1R34A. The sequence continues at coordinate 130 of NZ_JBPKJP010000110.1, read as the reverse complement.
GCCGATCCTGCCGCTGTCGGAGCGCGAGCAGGTGCTGCGCGAGTTCAACGATTTGCGCGCGGATGCGGTGAACGACCGCACGATTCACGCGCTGTTCGAGGCACAGGTCGCCGCGCAGCCCGATGCCGAC